>NZ_KQ968496.1:0-126461 GCF_001578585.1 Sutterella sp. KLE1602 | reverse complement strand
AGGCCGCGTTCCACGGACTTCCGAGATGAACCTTGAAAAGGCCAGCGACCGTTCCGTTCCCTACGAACTCGTCGACCGCCGCGAGGGCGACATCGCCGCCAACTGGTGCGACCCCGCCCGCGCCGAAAGGCTCCTCGGATGGAAGGCCTCCCGCACGATCGACGACATGTGCAGGGACGCCTGGAACTTCGAGTCCAACAAGCGCTGACGCACCGCTCCCCTACAGGAGAGCCAAAGTTATCCACGGCCGCCCCCTTGGCGGCCGTTTTCATTTCATCTTATTGAAATTCAAGGAGATTCAGACTCTCATTTTTGAGTTATCCACAGGGATTTTTTGGCCTCAACAACGATATCCACAGACTTATCCACACCCTCCATCCACCGTTCCGTCCGCGGAAACTCGTCCTTTTTGAGACTCGAGAGCCGGCAGTTGAGCGGCCTGAAGCCGTCGTCGGCATCCGTTCTCCGCATGCCCTCCCTGGCCTTTCGGAAGCGAATGGCCAGCTTGAATTCACCGAGCCTGATGGCCCGGTCCTCGGCCGCCTCCAGTGCATGAACGGCCATATCGGCCCTGCTGATCCAGCCGCCTTCCTCCACGTAGTGGACCGTCGTCAGTCGATCGACAGGCGTCAGTTCGGGCAGGGCGTCCCAGGTCCATCGGGCGAGCGCCTCCGTCGAAGTAGGCGTACCGATCTGAGAGGCGGTCACGCAGAGAGCCCTGCCCTCGGCCGCCGCCGACAGAATGGCGTTCACGAAGTCGCGCTCGCCGCTGTGAAGCCAGCCCGCGCGCACGATCGCTCCCGAAACGCCGCTTTCCTCAAGGAGCCTCTCCCCCTCGTGCTTCGTGACGCCGTAGACGCCCGCCTGTCTGGGATGGGCCTCGGAAGCTTCGTTCCAGGGTGAGGAACCCTCTCCCGAAAAGACATAGTCCGTCGAGAAGTGCACGATCCTGACGCCCGTGCGGGCGAAAAGACGCCCCATGGCGCCGGGCGCCACGGCATTGACAGCCCGCGCAGCGGCCGCGTTCGTCTGGGCGCCCGCCACGTCCGTCCAAGCCGCGGCATTGATCACGACGTCGGGCCTAGCGAGCGCAATGACGGCCTCGACCGCCCGAATGTCCGTTACATCAAGCTCCGCATGCGTCAGCGCCGTCACTTCGAGCGTCTGCGGACGGCTCTCCCAAAGCGCCCTGCCGAGACGGCCCGACGCACCCAAAATCATCACGGACACAGATGCATTTCCTTATATCGACTTATAAAACACGCTTCAGATAAGGCGACGAGACGCTGTCGGACTCCGCCACTTCCTCAGGCGTGCCCTCGGCCATGATGACGCCTCCGTTCTCACCGCCGTCGGGGCCCATGTCGACTACGTAATCGGCGCACTTGACGACGTCGAGGTTGTGCTCGATGAGGAGGACGGTGTTGCCCTGATCCGTCAGGCGGCGCAGGACGCCGAGAAGCTGCTCGATGTCCTTGAAGTGAAGGCCCGTCGTGGGTTCGTCGAGGATGTAGAGCGTGCGGCCCGTTTCGGGTCGCGACAGCTCGGCGGCGAGCATGATGCGCTGGGCCTCGCCGCCCGAGAAGGTCGTCGCGCTCTGGCCGAGCTTGATGTAGCCGAGGCCGACGTCGGCGAGCGCCTGCAGGACGCGCTTGATCTTCGGATAGGCGTCGAAGAACGGGAGCGCCTCGTCGACGGTCATCTCGAGCACGTCGGCGATGTTCCTGCCCTGATAGGTCACCTCAAGCGTCTCCCTGTTGTAGCGGCGTCCATGGCAGACGTCGCAGGGCACGTAGACGTCGGGCAGGAACTGCATCTGCATGCAGACGATGCCGTCGCCCTGACAGGCCTCGCATCGGCCTCCCTTGACGTTGAAGCTGAAGCGGCTTGCCGCGTAGCCGCGTTCGCGCGCAGTCTGCGTCTGTTCGAACACCTCGCGGATGGCGGAGAAGATGCCCGTATAGGTCGCAGGGTTCGAACGGGGCGTGCGTCCGATGGGCGACTGGTCGACCATGATGACCTTGTCGAAGGCCTCGATGTTCTCGATGCGTCCGTACGGAAGCGGCCGCATCGTCGTCGCACGGTTGATCGTGCGGGACATCGCCGCATAGAGCGTGTCGATGACGAGCGAGGACTTGCCCGAGCCCGAAACGCCTGTCACGACGCTCAGAAGTCCGACGGGAACCCTGAGGGTGACGTTGCGCAGGTTGTGGCCGCAGGCGCCCGAAAGCGTAAGCCAGCCGCGCTCGGGCTTGAGGCGCTCCTTCGGCACGGGAATCTTCAGCTCGCCCCTGAGATATTTGCCCGTCAGGGAGCGCTCGCTTGCCATGACCTCCTCGGGCGTGCCGGCAGCGAGAACCTCGCCGCCCTTCTCGCCCGCACCGGGCCCCATGTCGACGAGATAGTCGGCCGAACGCATGGCGTCCTCGTCATGCTCGACGACGATGACGGTGTTGCCGAGGTCCCTCAGGTCGGCGAGGCTCTTCAAAAGCCTTTCGTTGTCACGCTGATGCAGGCCGATGCTCGGCTCGTCCAGAACGTAAAGCACGCCCGAGAGCCCCGAGCCGATCTGGCTCGCAAGCCTGATGCGCTGCATCTCGCCGCCCGACAGCGTGTCGGCGCGGCGGTTCAGGGAGAGATAGCCCAGACCCACGTTCTCAAGGAAGGCGAGGCGGCTCGAGATGGCCGCCGTCAGACGCTCGGCCACCGCAGCCCTGCGCTCCGAGAACTCAAGTCCCGCGAACGCCGCTCGAAGCTGCGAGAGGCTCATCGAGTTCATCTCGCCGTAGGAGTAGCGCTTGTCGCCGTCCCCCACGTAGACGGACAGAAGCTCGGGGCGAAGTCGTTCGCCCTTGCAGACGGGACAAGTGACGTCGGAGCGGTACGTCTCGAGACCCTGCCTCATGTAGCTGAGGGTCCTCGGATCGTCCCACTGCCTCTGCAGGTCGTTCATCACGCCGATGAAGGGCACCCGTAGCTTGCGCGTCTGCTCGTTGCCATAGAGGAAGACCTGCTTCACCTCTTCCGGATACTCGCACCAGGGCGTGCGGACGGACACGCCGAGCACCTCCGCCGCAGCGGAGATGAGCTTGAACTTGACGCCGTTCCTCGCATCCCATCCCGGGATGGCGCCCGCCTCAATCGATCCCGTCTCGGCCGTTACGACCTTCCCTGCGTCGAAGGCCCGCACGGTGCCCGTGCCTTCGCAGGCCGTGCAGCATCCGGCGGGATTGAAGGGGGAGAAGTGAATGGGTTCGAGCGCAGGAACGCTGAAGCTGCAGAGCGGACAGGCGAACTGCGTGCTGAACTCGTAGTGCATCCCCGTGCCGAACTCCTCGATGTAGACGCGGCCGTTGCTCAGGTCGGATGCGCTCTGGCAGCTTTCAGCCAGACGAGTGCGGGCCTCGGGCGAGACCTTGAGACGGTCGACCACGACGTCCACGTCGTGCGGCCGGCCGTCGTTGAGGGACGGTGCAACCTCGAGAACCTGAACGACGCCGTCGATCCTGAACCTCACGTAGCCATCGGCGAGGGACTTCTCGAAATACGCCTTGAAGTTGCCCGTCTTGCCGCGAGAAACAGGCGCGAGCACCATGATCTTCGCGCCGTCCGAGAGCGTGAGCGTGCGGTCGACGATCGAGGCGATCGAGCTCATCTCCAGATGCTTGCCGTGCTCGGGGCAGTAGGGCACGCCCGCGCAGGCGAAGAGAAGCCTCATGTAGTCCGAGATTTCGGTGACGGTGCCCACGACCGAGCGCGACGAGCCCGAACTCCTGCGCTGTCCGATGGCGATGGAGGGCGAAAGTCCATCGATGCCGTCGACGTCGGGCCTCGGACGCAGCTCAAGGAACTGCCGCGCATAAGCCGAAATGCTCTCCACGTAGCGGCGCTGCCCCTCCGCGTAAAGCGTGTCGAAGGCGAGCGAACTCTTGCCGCTGCCCGAAAGTCCCGTGATGACCGTGAGCTTGTCTCGCGGGATATCCAGACTGACGTTCTTGAGGTTGTGGGTGCGCGCGCCACGCACGGAAATGGCTTTCATCATGTGAAGACGGCTCTTAAGGGCAAAATCAAACTAACAAATATAGACTGTCCTACCGTTCGGGGAAAGGATGTCCTCCCGACTTTTCATTCTTACGGCTACTCATGCGCGCCAAACACGATCCCTCAAACGCCTCCGGAGCCATGACGGCTCAGGAGAAGCGTTCCAGCATCTCCCTCGCAGGCATTTTCGCCCTGCGCATGCTCGGACTCTTCCTCATTCTTCCCGTCTTCGCAGTCTATGCCAGGCACCTGCCCGGCGGAGACAGCGACTTTCTCGTCGGCCTCACGCTCGGCATCTACGGCCTCACCCAGAGCGTCCTGCAGATTCCGTTCGGCGCTGCGAGCGACCGTCTCGGCCGCAAGCCCGTCATCGTCGCCGGCCTCCTGCTCTTCATTGCAGGCAGCGTCGTCGCCGCCATGGGCACCACGATCTGGGCCGTCATGATCGGCCGCGCGCTTCAGGGCGCGGGCGCCATCTCCGCCGCCGTCACCGCGCTCATTGCGGACAGCGTGCGCGACCACGTCATCACGAAGGCCATGGCGCTCGTCGGCGCCTCGATCGGCCTCACCTTCGCGTTCAGCCTCGTCGCCGCCCCGCCGCTCACCGAACTCTGGGGCGTGCCCGGACTCTTCTGGCTCACGGCCGTCCTTTCCGCAGGCGCCGTCTGGATCGTCCTCAAGGTCGTGCCCGACGTGCCCACCGTCGCCACCGAGGAGGCGGACGACCACCAGCCCTGGCCCAAGGTCGCCTTCGACCCTCAGCTCATGCGCCTCAACGCGGGCATCTTCTGCCTGCACTGCGTGCAGATGGCCCTCTTCGTCGTCATTCCGACGCAGCTCGTCGAGATGGGACTTCCCGTCCTGCACCACTGGTACATCTATCTTCCCGCCGTGCTCATCGGCTTCGCCGTCATGATGAAGCCCATCATCTGGGCCGAGCGCAACCGCAAGGTCGCCTCGCTCCTGCGCATGAACGTGCTCCTTCTCGCGGTCGTCTTCGTGCTCTTCTCCTTCCTGATGCACTCCGTCTGGGAGGTGGCCTTCCTCGTGACGCTCTTCTTCATCGGCTTCAACATCCTCGAGGCCACGCTGCCCGGCCTCATCTCGCGCACGGCCCCCAAGGCCGACAAGGGGCTTGCACTCGGCATCTACAACACGACGCAGAGCTTCGGGCTCTTCGTCGGCGGCGCCGCGGGCGGCTGGATCGCCCAACATTTTTCATCGCAGGCCGTGTTCTATGCATCGAGTTTTGCTATGCTTTGCTGGTTCCTGCTTGCACTTGGCCTCAAGGAGCCCAAGCCCCGCAGACAGCATGAACAAGGTGAAGCAATTCAAGTTCGATAGATATAATTTTGCAAGTTAGTTAATCATGGCTTCCATCAACAAGGTAATCCTGATCGGCAATCTCGGCCGAGATCCCGAAACCCGCTACACGACGGACGGCGGCACCGCCATCACGACGCTCAACATCGCCACGACGCGCCGCTACCGCAACGCCGAAGGCCAGACCGTCAGCGAAACCGAATGGCACCGCGTGGTCCTCTTCTCCCGCCTTGCCGAAATCGCCAAGGAATACCTCCACAAGGGCAGCCAGTGCTACATCGAAGGCCGCCTGCGCACCCGCAAGTACCAGGCCAAGGACGGCACTGACCGCTACGCCACCGAAATCATCGGCGAAACGATGCAGCTCCTCGACCGCCGCCAGTCCGACAACCAGGGCATGGACGACGGCTTCGAAAGCGCTCCGCGCGCCTCGCGTCCCGCTCCCCAGCCAGCTCCCCAGCCAGCCCGCCAGAGCGCCCCGGTGACGTCCAACACCCCCTTCGACCAGCTTGAAGGCGACGACGTTCCGTTCTAAGCCGTGCGCTTTCGCCTTCATGCGAATCTGGCAAGCGCACCAGCAAACAAAATGAAAGGTCCGAAGCTCACGCTTCGGACCTTTCTGCTTTTCCGCTGCGCTCCCGCGTCACTCGTGACGCACCGCCTCGATCGGGTCGAGCTTGGCCGCACGTCTGGCGGGGAAGAAGCCGAACACCACGCCCGTGAGGGCCGACACGGTGAAGGCGAGCAGATTGATGCCCGGGCTGAAGATGAAGGGCACGCCCATATAGACCGCAAGGGCCTTCGAGACGCCCAGAGCCGCCAGCACGCCGAGCGCGCCACCCATGCAGCCGAGCATCAGCGCCTCGATCAGGAACTGGAGCAGCACCTCGCGCTCGAGGGCGCCGATGGCGAGTCGGATGCCGATTTCACGGGTTCGCTCTGTCACGGACACCAGCATGATGTTCATGATGCCGATGCCGCCCACGAGCAGGCTCACGGCCGCCACTGCGGCGAGCAGCGTAGTCATGATCTGCGTGGTGGATGCCACCTTGGCGGCGATCTCCGCCGTGTCCAGAATCTGGAAGTTGTCGTCATCGCCGTCGGAGAGGCTGCGCCTCTCGCGCATGAGCTCCGTGACGGCATCGCGCAGGCGGTCTCGGTCCGACTGCGGATTCACCGAAACCAGAAGGGCGCCGACTCGGTTCTTGCCGAGGATGCGGCGTTGGAGCGTCTTGATCGGCATGACGAGCAGGTCGTCCTGATCGCCGCCCATGGCGGCCGTACCCTTGGTCTTGAGAAGGCCCACGACCCTGCACGAGAAGCTTCCCGTGCGGATGGTGCGTCCGATGACCTCCGCTCCTTCGCCGAAGAGCTCCTTCTGAATGGTGCCGCCGATCACGCAGACGGCGGCACCCGACTGCATTTCGCCCTGCTCGAAGGTGCGTCCGTCGACGATTTCGCGGTTGTCGATCGTAAAGTAGTTGTTGTCCGTGCCGATCACGCTCGTCTGCCAGTTGCGCCCGTTGGCCACGACCGTCATGGTCTTGGAGGCCTGAGGCGCCACGGCGACGATGCCCGCGATCTGGCGCTTGAGCGCATCGGCGTCCTCGAGCGTGAAGTTCGGCGCGCCCACGCTCTGGCCCGGCCCCATGCGAAGACCGGGACGCAGCATCAGCTGGTTGTTGCCGAAGGACTCGATCTGCGTGCGAATGGCCTGCGAGGCCCCGTTGCCGACCGTCACCATCGTGATCACGGCCATGACGCCGATCACGACGCCGAGCACGGTGAGCAGACTTCTGAGCGGATTTCGACTGATCTGGCGCACGGCCAGCACGAATGCATTCCCGATCATGACGCGGCCTCCGTCTTGCTGTCGCTGATGAGCAGGCCGTCCCTGAAGACAAGGTGGCGCTTTGCGTAGCGGGCCATGTCGGGCTCGTGCGTGACGAGCACGACCGTGATGCCGTCCTCGGCGTTGAGGGCCGAAAGAAGCGCCATGATCTCCTCGCTTCGCGCCGTGTCAAGACTGCCCGTCGGCTCGTCTGCGAGAAGCAGCTTCGGGCGCGTGACGATGGCGCGCGCAATCGCGACGCGCTGCTGCTGTCCGCCCGAGAGCTCCGCCGGCGTATGGTGCTCCCAGTCCAGCAGGCCTACGCGGTCGAGCGCGGCCCGCGCCAGCTTGCGGCGCTCGGAGGCGCCCATGCCGCGGTAGAGGAGCGGAAGCTCCACGTTCTCAAGCGCCGTCGTTCTGGCGAGAAGATTGAAGCCCTGAAAGACGAAGCCGAGGTACTTGCGCCGCAGGAGCGCACGCTGGTCGCGCGACAGGCTCTCGACGTGCATTCCGCTGAAGAGATACGCGCCCGCCGTCGGGCTGTCGAGCGCGCCGATGATGTTCATGGCCGTCGACTTGCCCGAGCCCGACGCGCCCATGATGGCGACGAATTCGCCCTCGTCAATCGAAAAGCTCACGCCGCGCAGGGCCTCGAAGGCCGCCTCGCCCGTGCCGTAGCGCTTGCGGATGTCGACGAGTTCAACTAGTGGCTGTCCCATTGCGTCTCCTCAGGCGCCCTTCTGCTGGTCGACGACGACCTTGTCGCCCTCGGCGATGTCGCCCGAGACGATTTCGGTCTGCATGCCGTCGGTGAGCCCCGTGACGACGTCGACGCGCACGGGCTTGCCGTCACGCAGCACGTAAACGGTCCTGCTCGCCTGGCCGTGCTGGGCAATCTCCTTGACCTTCTTGCTGGCGGCGCCGTGGGGCGGCCCCGGCATCATGGCATTCATCTTCGGCTTGTCGCTCTCCGATGCGGCCTTGGGACGGAAGCGGAAGGCGGAATTGGGGACAAGGAGCACGTCCTGCTTGTCAGCCGTCGAGATCGTGGCCGAAGCCGTCATGCCGGGGCGCAGCTGCATCTGCTGGTTGTCGACCTGAAGATAGGCCGTGTAGGTCACCACGTTCTCCGTCGTCGTGGCGCCGTAGGAAACCTTGGTCAGTTCAGCGGGGAAGCGGCGGTTCGGATAGGCGCTCACCGTAAAGTAGGCCTTCTGCCCCTGCTTGACGACGCCGATGTCGGCCTCGTCGACGGACACCTCGAGCTCAAGCTGACTCAGATCGGTGGCGAGCGTCAGCAGCTCGACCGCCTGCAGGCTTGCCGCCACCGCATAGCCGGGCTCGACCGAACGGGCGAGCACCACGCCGTCGATGGGAGACTTGATGTCGGCCTTGGAGAGATCGTTCTCAGCCGTCTGGAGCGAGGCCATGGCGTCGGCGATGTTCGCATCGGCCACGGCGACCGCCGCGCGCGCCGTGTCGACGGACGCGGCCTGCGTCTCAAGCTCGGTCTTGCTCGGCATGGTGCCCTTGGAGAGACGATTGAGCTCCTGCATGCGCTTGAGCTTGAGCTCCGCCTCCCTCAGGCTCGCCGCACTCTGCCTGCGGCTGGCCTCCGCGCTTCGCAGCGAAGCCCTGTTCTGAAGCACCTTCGCCTCCAGATTGCGCTTGTCAAGCACGATGAGGCTCTGGCCCTCCTTGATCTCGTCGTTGACGTCGACGTTTACCTCGCGCACGATGCCCGAAAGCTCGGAACCGAGCGAGACGGTGCGCACAGGTGCGAGCGTGCCGTCCGCGGACACGCTGACGTGCACGTCCCCGCGCTCGACGGCCTCGGTCACGTACTTGACGGCGTTGGTGTTCTGCGTGCCCTGATACCAGTACCAGGCGCCTGCCACGAGCGCGGCCAGAACTCCGCCCGCCGCCCAGAGGACATAGCGCGAGCGGCTTTCATCCTTGAGCAGAAGCTTCGTGCGGTCGTTGTTTTCTTGTTCGGTCATCTTGCACTCTCCTGTGCCTTCCAGGCGCCGCCCAGGGCGCGGTAGAGCTTCACGTGCTGAAGGGAAAGCTCCGTCATGTTGTTCGTCACGCTCTCCCTCAGGGTGAGGAGGCGCTGCTGTGCTTCAAGAAGCATCGAATAGTCGCCGATGCCCGACCTGTATTCGAGCCCCGTGAGCTCGTAGGTCTTCTCCGTGTGCTGAAGGGCCGTCCTGAGAAGCGCCGTTCGGTCCTGTGCGGACCGGATGCCGTTGAGGGCGTTGTCCGTCTCCTCAAGCGCCTTCACGATGACGGATAGGTAGTTCGCCTTCGCCTTGTCCAGCGATGCGGCGGCCCTCTCCTCCTGTGCGGCCAGACTGCCCCAGTTGAGCACGGGCATGGACAGCGCGCCGATCAGGGACGCGATGCCCGTGCCGCTCGCGCCGAGGGCGCCGAGCGTCGCGGCCTGCGTGCCGAGCGAGCCCGAGAGCGACAGCGTCGGGAAATAGCTTTCGCGGGCGCTCCTGAGATCGGCGCCTGCAGCCAGAAGAGAGGCCTGCGCGCTGCGGATGTCAGGACGCTTCATCAGCGTCTCGGCGGGAATCGAGGCGGTCAGGCGAATCGGCGCCTGAGGTACGGAACCCGTGCCCAGATCGAGCTTGTCGGCGGGAATCGTCGTCAGGCGGGCCAGTGCGTTTCGATAGGTGGCTTCGGTCGCCTTCAGCTGAGGAATCGCGGCTCGGGCGGAGGCGACCTGCGAAAGCGCGTCCTCGGCCTCCGAGGCGCTGCTCAGGCCTGCGCCTGCACGCCAGCCCGCGATCTCGGCACTTTCCTCGTAGTTCCTGACGGTGTCCTCGGCGATCTGCAGGAGAACCTGCGTCGAACGCAGGTTGATGTACGCCTGAGCCGTCTCGGCCTCGACGAGCGCCTGCGCATCGGCAACGGAGATTTCGCTCGCGAGCGCCTCATAGCGTCTGGCGGTCTCGTTGGAGAGATCCGCACCCGCGAGGTTCCACGACCACTTCATGTCGGCGGAGGCCGAGAAACTGTCGCTCGAACCGCCGTCGGCATGGCGGTGCGAAGCGTCGCCACCGATCGTGGCCTCGGGAAAGAGCGCATGCTGCGCCTCCGACAGGCCCGCTCTGGCCGTACGCAGTGATGCGAGCGCTGTGAGCACGTCGGCATTTGCGCTTCTGGCCTTCTCAACGAGCGCCGATAGCTTCGGATCGTTCCAGGACTGCCAGAATTCGGCGGGGTCGGCAGGCGCCTGAGTCTCAATCGAGACGCTCCAGGCCCCGGGAGCCGCCTCCTCGGCCATGGTCTTCATGTCCGGCATCTGCACTGCGCAGCCAGAGAGGAACAGCGCGCCGATCAGCAAGCCCAGGACAGACCTCTTCATCGTCAACGGATTCGTCATTGTTTTTCTGCTGTATCCGGTCTTTGGGAAATTTGAACGAGAATCATAAACGGTTGAGATCCTCACTTTCATTCTCCTACAGACCACAACGGCGTTCCACAGGCTTCGGGTAAAGGTTTCGGAAGAGCACGTAACAAACTTTTGCTCGCCGATTTTTGTTAACATGAGTCATTCCATTGTTCCAAGTCACGGTTCAAGCCGTTATTTTCGGGTCCGTTATGTTCAAGCATCCCCGTCCCATCCTCATCGTCGACGATGACGTCGAGCTCGTCACGCTTCTCGTCGACTACCTGCAGCTCGAGGGCTTCGCTCCCGTTGCTGCCCACAACGGCACCGAGGCTCTGGAACTGCTTTCAAGACAGGAATTTGAAATCGTCGTGCTCGACGTGATGATGCCCGGCATGAGCGGCGTGGAGGTTCTCAAACGCATTCGCGAAAAGAGCCAGCTTCCCGTTCTCATGCTCACCGCCAAGGGCGATCCCGTCGACCGCATCATCGGCCTCGAGCTCGGCGCCGACGACTACGTTCCCAAGCCCTGTCCGCCGCGCGAGCTTGCCGCCCGACTCAACGCGATTCTCCGCCGCACGGCCAACATGCCCTCTGCGATCGCCCCCGTAGTGGCTGGCCCCCTCACCATCAACCCGAGCCGCCGCGAAGCCACGGCCAATGGCATCGTCATCGACCTGACGGGCACCGAACTCACGCTCCTTGAGGTGCTGGCCCGCAAGGTCGGCACTCCCGTCCCGAAGGACGAGATCTACCAGAAGGTGCTCGGCCGCGCCATGCAGCGCTATGACCGCGCGATCGACGTCCACGTCTCCTCGATCCGCCACAAGCTCGCCGCCGTGCTTGGAACGAGCGTCGCGATCGAAAGCATCCGCGGCGTGGGCTATCAGTTCGTGGTCCGCTGATCCGCTGCATCCGCCGACTCGCCGTCCCGCCGAAAAGAAGGAGTAGCTCATGCTCAACCGCCTGTTCAACACGCTTTTCGGCAAGCTCTTCGCCGGCTTCTGCCTCGTCATTCTGCTGACGGCGGCAGGCGTCTGGATGGCCGCCTACTCGGCCCAGAGCCAGCAGAACGAGGACATCGGCCGCATTGAATGGCGATTCATCGCACACAAGTCCGTCGACAGCGCCGTCGGCATCTACGAGGTGGCTGGCAGGGACGGCCTCATCTCATGGCTGCGCAACGAGCGCCTCAACACCAATCCCATCGTCTTCGTGCTTGACAGCAGCGGCCGGGAAATCTCCGGACGCAAGCTGCCCGACAAGGCCTACGAAAGTCTTGAGGCCATCCGCAAGCTCACCGACGCCCCCAACGGTCCGCCAGAAAAGCGCCTGCCCGTCAGAACCGTCGAGATCGACAACGAGCCCTGCGAATTCTTCGCCGTGCGCACCGTCGCCTTCCCCGTTAGACTGATTCCCCCTGAGCTCCATCACTTTCCGATCGCGCTGACCCTTTCGCTCGCCGCCTTCTTCACGCTACTCGTCTCCTGGCTTCTCGCCCGCCTCTACACGCGCAGCCTCCACACGCTCGACGGCGCCATGCGCCGCTTCGCCGACGGCGCCTTCGACACCCGCACCTCCGAGGAACTCGCCCGCGGGGACGCCGAGGTCGCCAACCTCGCACGCGTCTTCGACGGCATGGCGGACAAGATCGAGTCCCTCATCACAAGGCAGCGAAGGCTCTTTCACGACGTGAGCCACGAGGTCCGCAGCCCGCTCGCGCGCATCGAGGTGGCGCTTGAGCTTGCGAGGCGCGACCCCGCACGCACGCAGGACTCGCTCGGACGCATCGAGAAGGAGGTCGGCAACATCAACGCACTGGTGGAGTCGCTTCTCACCTATGCCCGTCTTGAAAACGGCGCCAACATGACGAAGTCGCCCGTCGGTCTCGCGGACATCCTCGAGGGCGTTGCCGACGACCTCGGCTTCGAGGCCCAGCAGAAGAACGTGACCGTGAAGACGGTGCTCGAGGGGGATCCCGTCGTCGATGCGGACGGCAACCTGATCGCAAGGGCCGTCGACAACATTGCGCGCAACTCGCTTCGCCACGCACCCGAAGACTCCACGATCCTCCTGTCGCTCTCCTCGGACGCGGAGAGCTTCATCATCAGATGCAGGGACGAGGGTCCCGGCATGCCCGAAGAGGAGCTCGCAGGCATGTTCTCGCCCTTCGTGCGCGGCGCCAACGTCCGCACGGGCACGGGGTTCGGCCTTGGGCTCGCCATCGCCAGACGAAGCGTGACGGCGCACGGCGGCGCCATCACGGCGCGCAATGTCAGCCCCCACGGTCTCGAGACCGAAATCCGTCTGCCAAAGTCCATTGAAATCGGTTGCGACGAGCCCTGAACGGCCCTGAAAGCAAAAAGCCTTGCCGCGAAATCATCGGGGCAAGGCTTTTGTGTTTTGGCGCAACTATACAGTTTGCCCCTTTTCGCCCGAAAAAACCAGTGTCTTCTCTCATCCTGTCGACATAAGTCAACATCTTTCGTCATAACACCCTATCTCCACTCCCGCGGGCGCACAATTGAAAGGCTGACGGCTTGACCAGCCGTTCAAAAAATTGTTCTGGAAGAGGAGAACAGCAATGAGCAACTATCTGACCGAGAATCTTCGTACCGTAGCGTTGGTGGGGCACGGCTCCTGCGGCAAGACTTCCCTCATCGAAGCCATGCTCTACCGCACCGGCATGATTTCCGAACTCGGCTCCATTGAGCGCGGCAACACGATGTGCGACAACGACGCGCTTGAAAAGCAGGTCCAGCACTCCATCCGTCTGGCCGTCGCTCACGTCGACACAGCTCTTCCCGACCTCACCCCCGTGCGCATTCACGTGCTCGACACCCCGGGGTACCCCGACTACATCGGTCAGGACATGTCCGCGCTTGACGCCGTCAAGTCCGTCTGCGCCGTCATCGACGCCACCAAGGGCGTCGAGCTTCTGACGCGCCGCATGATGGACATCGCCAAGGAACGCGGTCTGTGCCGCATGATCGTGATCAACAAGTTCGACGCACCCGACGTCGACCTCGAACAGCTGCTTCTGGACCTGCAGGAAGTCTGGGGTCCGGGCGTTCTCCCGATCAACCTTCCCGCCAACAACCGCTCCATCGTCATCGACTGCTTCGACAAGGACGAAGGAGAAGCCGACATTCTCAGCGTCGGTGAAGTCCATCGCGCCTTCATTGAAAAGATCATCGAGCAGGACGACGAAATGCTCGAGCACTATCTCGAGGAAGGCAGCGTCGACCCTCGCACCCTGCACCCGCTCATCACGAAGGCCCTGCGTGAAGGCACGGTCATCCCCGTCTGCTTCGTCTCCGCGAAGAACCTGATCGGCATCCGCGACTTCATGAAGGTCATCATCCGCCATCTTCCGAGCCCGGCCGAAGCCAACGACGCTCTCTTCATCCATGCCGACGGCACGCCGTTCATCACGCGTCCGGAAAAGGATCTGCCCGTCGTCGCCCAGGTCTTCAAGGTCGTCAATGACCCGTACATCGGCAAGATCGGCATCTTCCGCGTCCATCAGGGCACAATCCAGAAGGACACCACGCTCTACGTCGACGACAACAAGAAGGGCGTGAAAGCCGCTCACCCGCTGCTCCTCCAGGGCAAGAACACGACCGAAACCGACTTCCTCAGCCCGGGCGACATCGGCGCCCTCGCCAAGATCGATGAACTCACCTACGGCTCGATCCTTCACTCGGATCCGAACCTCTGCGACGTGCGCATGCGTCCGATCAACTTCCCGAAGCCGATGTTCGGCCTCGCGATCGCACCGTCCCGCCGCGGCGACGAAGCCCGCATGGGCGAAGTCCTCAACAAGATGCTCTCCGAAGATCCGACGATGGCCGTCGACCATGACGCCGTGCTCAACGAGACCGTGATCCGCGGCCTGACCGAAATGCACGTCCGTTCGATCCTCGACCGCATGAAGGTCAACTTCAAGCTTGAAGTCGTCACCGGCACGCCGAGCGTTCCGTACCGCGAGACCATTACCGCGCCGGCCGAAGGCCATGCCCGCCACAAGAAGCAGACGGGCGGCGCTGGCCAGTTCGGCGAAGTCTACCTGCGCATCGAGCCGCTCGAACGCGGCGCGGGCTTCGAGTTCCACGACGAGGTCAAGGGTGGCGTGATTCCGTTCAACTTGATCCCCGCCGTTGAAAAGGGCGTCCGCGAAGTGCTCGACTCCGGTTACCTCGCCGGGTACCCGATCCAGGACGTCAAGGTCACCGTCTACGACGGCAAGAGCCACCCCGTCGACTCGAAGGAAGTCGCCTTCGTCGCCGCCGGCCGCAAGGCTTTCCTTGACGCGCTCGCCAACGCCCAGCCGAAGATCCTCGAACCGATCGTCCGCATCGAGATCACGGCGCCCGACATGTACATGGGCGACCTTGCAGGCGACCTCGCCAGCCGTCGTGGCCAGGTGTCCGGCACCGACTCCCTGCCCGGCGGCCTGATGGAAATCACCGGCGTCGTGCCGCTTTCCGAACTCGACGGCTACGCCACCCGCCTGCACGCCCTCACGCAGGGCACGGGCAGCTGGTCCATGGAGCTTGACAGCTACCAGCCGGTTCCGGCCCAGAAGCAGGCCGAACTTGCAGGCAAGTTCCACCGCGAGGACGACGAGGAATAATCCTCTTCGCTGAATCCGGCCACTGACAAGGCCGCCGTATCTTTGATGCGGCGGCCTTTTTCCCGCTTTTTCAAGCCTCTGCCGCCGTCACTTCCTTATAATCTGTTTCCTCCACGTTCACTTTCCAAACTTTCATACCATGCCTATCTACGCTTATCGATGCACGAACTGCGGCTTTGAAAAGGATTTTCTTCAGAAGATGAGTGACAAGCCTCTGACGAAGTGCCCTCAGTGCGGCAAGGATGCGTTGGTGAAGGAACTCTCCGCCCCCGGCTTCGAGCTCAGGGGCACGGGCTGGGCCGCCACAGACTTCAACGGCGGGCACAAAGCCCTTCCGGCCTCTCACCGCAAGCCTGACAGCTCGAAGTAAGCAGTGCGCCAACGCCGCCCGTCAAAACGATAAAAGGCCGGATGTCCAGGACTGTCAGTCCGAGGCAACGGCCTTTGTGCGTTTTCATGTGAGCGGTTCTAGATAAAATACCCCAAACTGCCGCGTTTTCTCGTCTTTCGACATTCTTTGGCAGTAAACTTAATCATTGTGCGCTTTCGCCCCCTTGAGGCGGCGCGGACTGATTCAGCAGCGGTGCGCCCGTCGCGCCGCCGCATGCACCATTGCGGCTCTGCAAAGCCATAGCATTGTCGTTGTAATCGTGTGGCCAACAGCTCTCGTATCGCGCGTTGGTCTTTTTCTCGGAGCTTATATGCGAACCGTATATTCTGGCCTGGTTGATGAATCCTTCATCGGTCAGACCGTGACTCTTTTCGGCTGGGCTCATCGTCGTCGCGACCACGGCGGCGTGATCTTCATCGACCTTCGCGACCGCGAGGGCATCGTTCAGGTCGTCTGCGACCCGGACCGTCCCGAAGTCTTCGCCACGGCCGACAAGTGCCGCAACGAATTCTGTCTCAGGGTCGTCGGCGTCGTGCGCGCCCGTCCGGAAGGCACGAAGAACGAAACGCTCGTCTCCGGCGGCATCGAAGTTCTCTGCCATGAACTCGAGATCCTCAACCCGTCGGTCACGCCTCCGTTCCACCTCGATGACGAAAACCTCTCCGAAACCACGCGTCTGACGTACCGCGTGCTCGACCTTCGCCGCGGTGTCATGCAGAAGAACCTCCGCACGCGCTATCGCGCTGCCATGGCCTTCCGCAAGTTCCTCGACAAGAACGGCTTCATCGACATCGAAACCCCGATGCTGACGCGCTCCACGCCTGAAGGCGCCCGCGACTACCTCGTTCCGTCCCGCGTTCAGGACGGCTGTTTCTTCGCCCTGCCGCAGTCTCCGCAGCTCTTCAAGCAGCTCCTGATGGTCGCCGGCTTCGACCGCTACTATCAGATCGTCAAGTGCTTCCGCGACGAAGACCTTCGCGCCGACCGTCAGCCTGAATTCACGCAGGTCGATATTGAAACGTCCTTCCTCAACATGGACGAAATCCGCGCCCTGATGGAAGAACTCATCCGCACGGTCTTCAAGGAAGTCCTCGACGTCGACCTCAAGAACCCGTTCCCCGTCATGAACTGGGACGACGCCATGGCCCAGTACGGCTCCGACAAGCCCGACCTTCGCGTCAACCTGAAGCTCGTCGAAGTGACCGACGTCGTCGAGAACTCCACGTTCAAGGTGTTCTCCGGCGTCAAGTCCCTGCACAACGGCAAGGTCGTCGCCCTGCGCGTTCCGGGCGCCGCCTCCATGCCGCGTTCCGAAATCGACGCCTACACCGAGTTCGTCAAGATCTACGGTGCCAAGGGTCTCGCCTACATCAAGATCAACGATCTCTCCAAGGGCCGCGAAGGTCTCCAGAGCCCGATCGTCAAGAACCTCTCCGATGAAGAGCTCAACACGATCATCGAACGCACCGGCGCCCAGGACGGCGACGTCGTGTTCTTCGGCGCCGACAAGGCCAAGATCGTCTGGGACAGCCTCGGCGCTCTCCGCCTGAAGATCGGTCACTCCGAATTCGGCAAGTCGCACGGCCTCTTCACCCCGGGCTGGCAGCCGCTCTGGGTCATCAACTTCCCGATGTTCGAGTACTCGGAAGAAGACCAGCGCTGGGTTGCCTGCCACCATCCGTTCACCAGCCCGCTCGACGGTCATGAGGACCTCCTCGTCTCCGATCCGGAACATGCCTACGCCAAGGCCTACGACATGGTCCTCAACGGTTGGGAAATCGGCGGCGGCTCCATCCGTATCCACCGCGAAGAAGTCCAGGAAAAGGTCTTCGAAGCCCTCAAGATCGGTCCGGAAGAAGCCCGTCAGAAGTTCGGCTTCCTGCTCGACGCCCTCCAGTTCGGTGCTCCTCCGCACGGCGGCCTCGCCTTCGGTCTCGACCGCATCGTCACGATGATGTGCGAAGCGGACTCCATCCGTGACGTCATCGCCTTCCCGAAGACGCAGCGCGCCCAGTGCCTGCTGACGCACGCTCCGGCTCCGGTCGACGAAAAGCAGCTGCGCGAGCTCCACATCCGCCTGCGCAACGAGCAGAAGAAGGAACTCGAAATCGCCGGCCAGTAATCCGCTGACCTGAACATTCGGTTCTGACACAGAAGGGCCGCTTCCTCACGGAAGCGGCCCTTCTTGTTCATGGGCACGCGGAGGTGCGGAGCGACCCGCCCTCAGGCCTTCGTCCCGGCCCCCGAGGGACGGCGGCTGCCCGTCCTGCGCCGCATCCACACGTCGCTCCAGTCCAGTCCTTCAGTCTTGGGAATCTCGACCTCGATCTCAAGGGAGGGATTGTCCCTGCGCAGCCTGGCGGCCAGCGCATACGCGCCCGCCTGCCCCGCAAAGCTCCTGTCGTTGTCTCCGAAGACGACGACCTTCCTCACCCCATCGGGCACCTTCGTGAAATTCTGAAATCCGCCGACGCTCACGGCGCTCCAGACGGGAATCTTGAAGAGCGTCCTCGCCGACAGCGCCGTTTCAATCCCCTCGGCGATGCCGAGCACGTCTGAGGGTTCGCCAAGCCTGATGAGGCCGCCGCGTGCGCCGCCCGCATAAAGCTTCTTTGGAGCCTCGACGGGCGCCTTGACGCCCTCGGGCGTCAGATAGGTCCTGTGCAGCGTGACGATCCGTCCCTCGTCGTCGGTGACGAGCGCGAGCATCGCGGGCCATCGCTTATGCGTTCTATCTCCGTCATCGAGCTCCTCCCAGTAGTCCAGAAGCGGATGACTGCGAAGCTCGCAGATCGAGCCGCAGTAAAGGCCGCGGGACGCAAGATAAAGCCTGACGGGATCGCTCGGCGGGACCTTGGAGAGCGCCTGCGCCTCCTTCCAGACCGCCTCGATCCTGTTCTGACGGCGCTTTTTCGCGGCCGCCTCCGCAGTCTGCACGGAGTCGGGCCCAGTGTCCTGCCGCTTGTATTCAGGAAGTCCGAGAACCCTCTCGAGATAGACGAGCGTGTCCGTGAAGCGCTCGCTGCGCCACTTCTGCAGAAGGCTCAGTCCGTCGCCGTAGCCGCATCCCCTGCAGAACCAGTGGCCGTCGGGCTTGTTCCTGTAGAAGGAGAAGCGGTCCCTGCCGCCGCAGAGCGGACACGGCCTGTTCAGGCGAAGAAGCATGGCCTCGGGCACTCCTGCGCCGATCAGTATGTCCAGCCAGCGGCCGGAGGCCGCCTCCTGAACGCGCTGCACTCTCGCCATGAACTGCGGGTCCCGCATGTCCGCCTCCTAGTTGAATCCCCAGAAAAGACCGTCCCTGTCCTTCCAGGGATCAGTCGTGAAGCCCACCTCGGTCACGACGCCGTTGACGTCGAACTGAACCCAGCAGGCCATGTCGAAAAGACCGTCGTCCTTGAACCGGTACATCCAGGCCGTCTGGTCAATGAGCGAAAAGGTGTACTCCTGAGCACACTTGCCGAAAAGGTTCCAGACGTCCTTCTTCGTGCTCACGCCCGGCTTGATGAGCGCCATGCGCGCCCTGTCGAGCACCTCCTCGCGCCGCACGATCCTGCCGTCCGCATCAAACTCGATCCACCAGACCTCCTGACCGAAGGGCTGCATGGAATAGACCCAGCGCTGCGTGCCCTCGCCCGTATCAACGGCCGCGTGCGGCGCGCCGAGCTCCGTCCTGACCTGTGACTCGGTCATGCCGGGATCCATGAGCTGAGGATGGCTGCAGGCCGTCAGAAGAAGACAGGCCGCTGATGCCAGCGCGTAGCCCAGTGCTCTGATTCTCATGGTCAGTCCCCCTTGACTCCCTTGGCCTCGACGGGCTGAAGGAGCTCCTTGTAGTCGCAGTCAAGGCCGTCGATCAGACGGCGGAACTCCGCCCTGAAGGCCTCCTTGCCGCAGCCGAGAAGCACGGCGTCCTCGAACATCTCCTGAAGCATGTCGCGGGCCTCGTGCCAGTTTTCATTGAGCACCTTGACGCTCTCCGTGCAGGAGACGACGGAGCCGTCGACCCTGAGCCACCTTTCGGGCGCCTTCGTCGTCACTTGGACTCTCCCTCAACGGACTGCTGCCCGTAGGTCCTGAAGCTCCTCAGCACTTCGTTCATCTCCTCGTAGGAAATGAGCTTCGGCTTGCCGAGCTGGCAGACGACGACGTACTGATGGGCCAGGTTCTCGACCTCGGTCGCAAGCGTGAGCGCCGCCTGAAGCGACTTGCCTGCGGCGAGTACGCCGTGGTGCGAAAGCAGGCAGGCGTTCTTGACGGCGAGCGCCTCGGCGGCGACGCGGGCAAGCTCGGGCGTGCCGAAGGTCGCGTAGGGCGCCACGTCGATCGAATGGCCGCCTGCCGCGGCCACCATGTAGTGGAAGGGCGGGATCGGCATGTCCTGGCAGGCAAGCGCCGTCGCAAAGCACGAATGCGTGTGCACGACCGCATCAATGTCGGGTCGGCGCAGATACACGCGCGCATGCATCTCCCATTCGGAGGACGGACGCCGTGCGCCGTCGGCATCGCGCAGCGAAGGCGGATTCACCAGAGGGATCCAGACCAGATCGTCGGGCGTGAGCGACTCGTACGGCATGCCCGTCGGCGTGATCAGGAAGCCCTCGGCGCCGTCGGCCCTGCAGGCGCGCGCCGAGACGTTCCCCGACTTGTTCACGTTGATCCCGCGCAGATTCATCCCGCGGGCGGTTTCAATCAATTCGGCGCGCAGCGCCGTCGTATCCTGCTTCATTTCTTCAGGCCTTGGGTAATAAGTCGGCAAATACCGTTGTCAGATCCGTCGGTTTCACGATGCCGCGCTCGGTGATGATGCCCGTCACGAAACGGTTGTGCGTGACGTCGAACGCGGGGTTGGCCACGGCGACTTCGGGTGCGGCGATCTGGACGGTGCGCGTTTCGCCGTCGCTGCCCACGCCGTTGACCACGAGAAGCTCGCTCGCGGCGCGATTTTCAATGGGGATCTCGCGCTTTCCGTCGTTGAGCGTCCAGTCGATGGTCGAGGACGGCGCGGCCACGTAGAAGGGGACTTCGTTGTCGACGGCGGCAAGCGCCTTGAGGTAGGTGCCGATCTTGTTGGCCACGTCGCCGCGGCGCGTGATGCGGTCGGCGCCCACGATCACGAGGTCGACGTCGCCCTGCTGCATGAGCTGGCCGCCCGCGTTGTCGGCGACGAGCGTGTAGGGCACGCCGTGCTGGCCGAGCTCCCAGGCCGTGAGAAGGCCCTGATTGCGGGGGCGGGTTTCATCGACCCAGACGTGCAGCGGAGTGCCCTGCTCGAACGCCATGTAGATCGGCGAGAGCGCCGTGCCGTAGTCGACGGTGGCAAGCCAGCCCGCGTTGCAGTGCGTAAGCACGTTCACGGGACGGCGCAGTCTGGTGTAGAGGTCGGAGATGAGCGTCATGCCCGCCTCGCCGATGGCGCGGCAGGTCATCACGTCCTCCTGCGTCATCGCCTCGGCCGTCTTCACGGCGGCCTCGAAGCGAAGCGCGGGGTCGCGCGGCAGAAGCGTGCTCATCATCCTGCGCACGGCCCAGGAAAGATTCACGGCCGTCGGACGCGCATTGGCGATGACCTCGGCGGCCTTGAGCAGGGCGTCGTTCTCGGGATTCTCCTTGACGGCGAGCACGACGGCCCACGCACCGGTGATGCCGATGAGCGGAGCGCCGCGGACGCGCATGGTGCGGATGGCCTCCACGCAGTCCCGCCAGTCGCCCAGCACCCGCTTTTCAAAGCGATACGGCAGGAGCGTCTGATCGACGATCTCGACGGCCGTGCCGTTGTCAAGGGAGCGGATGCTTCTTGTAGGTTCACCGTAAACTTTCATATGTCTTCACCTTTCTGACGGGACTGGCGGGTCGGAACGCACCTCGCCCTGATTCCTAGTGTACCGAATTTCGCATCAGCAGCCTCCTTTGCCTTCACCCGCCGGTTCGTAGCAAAATTGAACGCAAACGCATACGGATCAACCACCGCCCGGGAGGTCACCTTGAACCCCATCCGCCCCACGCTCAAGCGAGCCCTCTGTCCTGAAAACATCGCCGTCATCGGCGCAAGCGACAGAACCGCCAGCCGCGGCTCCTTCGTCTGGCGCGCGGTCGCCCGATCGAAGCTCCTCAAGAACGCCTGGGCGATCAACCCCAAGTACAAGTACATCGGCGAGCGCCCCTGCTTCTCAAGCATCAACGAGGTGCCGGGCAGCATCGATCTGGCGGTGATCTCCCTGCGCGCCGACCGCATTCTGAAGGCGCTCATCGACGCGGGCGAACGGGGCGTCGCCTACGCGCTCATCACGCCGGACGAAAACGCATACGCGAGCGACGCGACCTGGCTCACGAAGCTCCAGCTGGTGGCCGACCAGTACGGCATGCGTCTCATCGGTCCCGACTCCCTCGGGCTCATGAACCCGGGGCTCGGCGTCAACGCAAGCTACTGGCCCAACCTGCCCCGTCCCGGCAACATCGCGCTCATCACCCAGTCGGGCATGATCGGCACGGCGCTTCTCGACTACGCGCAGGGCGCCGAGCTCGGCTTTTCGGGCGTCGTCTCGACGGGCGCCGCCATCGACGTCGACATGCCTGAACTGATCGACTACTACGCGAACGACAAGAACACGCGCGTCATCGCCCTGCACATCGAGGGCATCCGCCGTCCGCGCGAGTTCTACTCGTCCCTCAGGGCCGCCTGTGCGCGCAAGCACGTCGTCATCCTCAAGGCGGGCAGCGGCTCGGGCTACGCCGCCGACCGCATCGCCTGCTTCAAGATGGGCACCGACGCGGGAAGCGAAGGTGCGCTCGCGGCGCTCGTCGAACGTGCGGGAGCGACGCTCGTCCCCTCCTTCGAGGAGTTCACCGCAGCCGTCTCGGGCTTTGCGACCAACCGCCTTCCCCGCGGCAACCGCATCGCCGTCATCGCCAACGGCTCGGGCTTCGCATCGCTCACCGCCTCCGCCGCCCAGGCCTGCGGCATCGACCTCCACGGCCTGAGCAACGCCACGATCAAGGACCTCAAGACCGCCTATCCCTCCCAGCAGATTGCGGTGAACCCCGTCAACGTGGGCGCCACGGCCTCGCCCGAGCGCTACAGGAAGACGCTGCAGATCGTGCTTCAGGACCCCATGATCGACGGCGCGCTCGTCGTGGCGCCGAGCCCCGTCACCACGATCGACCCGACGCTCAAGCTTCTCGCCAAGACGGCCGCAGGCTCCTACAAGCCCGTCATCACCGCCTGGGTGAGCGACAGGATCGCGCTGAGCGTGCGCAAGCAGCTGCGCTCCGTGCCCAACGCCCCGATCTCCGCCATCCAGTCGCCCGTGGCCGCCGCACTCGCCTTCGGCTATCTGGCGGCCGAGGCCCGCAGGCGTGCCGACAGGCTGAGCATTCCGCCCGAATGGTCGGTGGAACTCAACCCCGCCAAGCTCGCCGAGGCACGCGCCATCGTGAACGGCGCGCGCCTTGAGGGGCGCCATGCGCTCTCCCCCAGCGAGACGGGGCGCCTTCTCGCCTGCTTCGAGATCCCCGCCGTGCCGCTGAGGGAGGTCGGGACGCTTGAAGAGGCGGGCGCCGCCGCAGACGAACTCGGCTGGCCCGTGGCCCTGAAGGTGACCGCACCCGGCCTCAGGCACAAGTCCGACATCGGGGGCGTGGTGCTCGACATCAAGGACCGCGACGGTCTCGCCGCCGCATGGCACTCAATGGAGGAAAGCCTCGTCAACAACTCCCCGATGACGCCCATGGTGGGCGCCGTCGTGCAGAAGATGGTGCCGCACTCGTCCGTGCGCGAGCTTCATCTCGCCATTGCCTATGACAACGTGCTCGGTCCCGTGGTCGAGTTCGGCGCAGGCGGCATCGGCTCCGAGCTTTATCAGGACAAGAAGGCCGCGCTGGTGCCGATCACCCTGAGCGAGGCCGACCGTCTCGTGGAGAGCACCCGGATCGCACGCGCACTCGGGACCTACAGGGGGCTTGCGCCTGCTGACAGGACGCTCATCGCGCAGATGCTCTGCAGACTCTCCGTGCTCGCGGCCCTGATCCCCGCCATCAGGGACCTCACCATCAACCCGCTCGTCTGGACCGACGGCGGGGCCGCCGCGATCGATGCGGACGTCAATCTGAACGAGGCGCCCGTCGAATCCGAGCCCGGCTATCCGCACCTGACGGTCTGCGCGCCGCCCTGGGAGGAAGGCCGCGAGGTCGTGTTCGGCGGCGAGGCGCTCACGCTGCGCACGTTCGTGCAGAGCGACTTCCATCCGCTCAAGCGCTTCCTCGGACGCCTGTCCGAGAAGACCTTCTACCTGCGCTTTCACACGTCCGTCCACCTCTCCGACGAGCGCATCTGCGAGCTCGCCTCGCTTGACTACGCCCGTGAGGCCGCCTGGGCGCTCGCCAAGGACGGTGAAATACACGCCGTCGCGCGCTGGCGCCTGACGGGCGAGCCCGGCGAGGCCGAGTTCGGCATCGTGGTCGAGGACGCATGGCAGCGCCGCGGCCTTGCACGCGTGCTCATGGCGCACATCGAGACCACGGCGTCCGAACGCGGCGTCACCCGACTTGTCGGCCACGTCCTCAAGGGCAACGAGGCCATGCAGGGCATGATGACGGCCATGGGCTACACCCTCGGCGAAGGGGACAGCCGCGACACCGATCCGTGGGTGAAGGACATCTCCATCCCGACGAATCTCCTATAATGGCGCGCCTCAGACACTCTCACTCTTCTTCATGGAAAACACAGCAATGGCCATTCTGTCCAACACCGATTTCGGCATTCTCCGCCTGACGATCAGCCGCGCCCAGAAGCGCAACAGCATCAACGCCGAAATGTTCGACACCATGACGGAGGCCCTCTCCCGAGCCGCCTCCGACGACGCCGTTCGCGTCGTGCTCCTGCAGGGCGGCGAGCAGATCTTCTCCGCCGGCGCCGATCTCGAGGAAATGCGCTCCCAGCCCGAAGTGCTCGACCGTGCCATGACGAACTTCTTCGCCGCGCTGCGCGCCTTCCCGAAGCCCGTCGTCGCCCAGGTGATGGGCCCGTGCGTGGGCGACGCGCTCTCGATGCTGCTCTACTGCGACCTCGTCTACGCTTCCGAACGCGCCCTCTTCTCCCTGCCCTGCGTCGCGCTCGGCCAGACGACCCGCTTCGGCTCCGCCTTCATCATGGCAGCCGCGGCAGGCCTGCCCCGCGCCACCGAGAAGCTCATGCTCTCCGAGCCGATCACCGCCGCCGAGGCCCTCGAGATGCGCATCATCACGGGCATCGCGGATGACGAGTCCCTCGACAACCTCGTCGCCTCCAAGGTCGCGCGTCTCGCCGTCCTGCCGCCGGGCGCCGTCCGCGCCATGAAGGCCCTTCTCACCGGCCCGCGCAACAAGGCCCTCGAAGTCGCCGCCGAAGAAGAGGAAGCCGTCTGGCGCCGTCAGGCGGGATCCGCCGAAGCGGCCGAAGCGCTCGCAGCCTTCCTCGAAGGCCGCAAGCCCGCCTTCCGCCCCGAATAATCCCCGCCCTTTTTCGGCACCTCAAGCGCGCACCATTTTGGTGCGCGCTTTGTTTTGGTGCATCCCGTTCCGCCCTCCTTTGGACCCCGCCCGCCACCGTCTCCTCCTCCCTCACGGAACGCTCCCGGTCGCATTCTGCTCATCGACTCTGCCGCAGTCGTTTCAACGATCTAATTTATTTACCTTAGCGGTTTTGGCACGCTGATTGCTACGTAGAAGGACAACACCCCTGCGACCGTTCGACTTTTCACGGTCCCCCGTCAGACACAAGTTTTCAGGAGTTCCACCATGAAGCTTTCCCTCCCGCTCACCGGCCTGCTCTGCGCAGGCATGCTTCTCACTTCCGCCGCCTCCGCCGCCGAACTGACCGGCACGCTCAAGCGCATCCAGCACTCCGGCACGATGACGCTCGGCTACCGCGAAGCTTCCGTTCCGTTCTCCTACCTGCAGGCTGACGGCACGCCCACGGGCTACGGCTTCGAAGTCTGCAAGGCCGTCAGCGAGGCCGTGAAGAAGGAACTCAACATGCCGAACCTGACGATCAAGTATCAGGCCGTCACGAGCGCGAACCGAATTCCGCTCATCCAGAACGGCACGGTTGACATCGAATGCGGCTCCACGACGCACTCCAAGGCCCGTCAGCGCGAAGCCGGCTTCGGCATCAACTACTTCGGCGTTCAGGTCACTGCCGCCGTGTGGAAGGACTCCGGTATCAACTCCATCAAGGATCTGAACAACAAGAACGTCGCCGTCACGTCCGGCACGACCGCCGTCGCCCTGCTCAAGAAGTTTGAAAAGGACAACGGCATCAAGATCCGCTACCTGATGACGAAGGACTTCGCCGAATCCATGCAGCTTGTCGCCAAGAAGCGCGCCGCCGCCTTCGTGATCGACGACGTGCTGCTCGCCGGCCAGATTTCGAACCTGCCCAACCCGCAGGACTTCAAGATCGTCGACGCCTCGCTCTCCGTCGAACCGTACGCCCCGATGTTCGCCAAGGACGACCCCGCCTTCAAGGCTCTGGTTGACAAGACCATCGTCGGCATGATGAAGGACGGCACGCTCGACAAGCTCTACAAGAAGTGGTTCGAATCCCCGATTCCGCCCAAGAACGCCAACCTCAACTTCCCGATGAACAGCGTCACGAAGGAACTCTTCGCGAACCCGAACAGCGACGGCATCTAAGCCCAAGCCTTTACGGTCCCCGGGACGCCAGCTAGCAATCGCGTCCCGGGGACCCCTTTTAGATTTAATTCCCGAAAACAAGAGGAACCCCGCCATGGCACTGAACATGACCCTCAACACTCTCTGGGAAACCTCCCTGCTGAGTGATGATCCCTGGTGGCTTTATCTCGTCTACGGCGCAGGCTGGACCATCAGCCTTGCCGTCGCCTCCTTTGCGCTCGCCCTGACGCTCGGCACCATCGTCGGCACTCTCCGCACCGTCGACAACAAGTGGATCCGAGGCATCTGCGAAGGCTGGATCGAGCTTTTCCGCAACATTCCCCTCATCGTCCAGATCTTCATCTGGTACTTCGTCGTCCCCGAACTGATCCCGCCCTACAAGGACTGGATGATCGAGGCCGACCCCGTCCTCAGCCAGTTCCTCTCGGCCTTCCTCTGCATGGGCCTCTTCACGTCGTCCCGAATCGCCGAACAGGTTCGCGCCGGCATCACGTCCATTCCCTCCGGTCTTCCCTACGCCGCCAAGGCCCTGGGCTTCACGGTCATTCAGCGCTACCGCTTCGTCATCCTTCCGATGGCCTTCCGCCTCGTGCTGCCGCCGCTCACAAGCGAAGCGATGAACCTCATCAAGAACACGGCCGTGGCCATGACGATCGGCCTGCCGGAACTTACGATGCGCGCCAATGAAATGGGCGAGGCGACCTTCCAGTTCTTCGCCGCCTACCTCTGGGCGACGGTCCTCTACATCGCCATCGCGCTGTGCGTCAACCGCCTGATGGCCTGGATGGAAGCGCGCTGCGCGATCCCCGGCTTCATCGCCGCCAAGTAAGCAAAGGAGTCGGTCATGGATTTCACTTCGATTACGAACAGCTGGGGCTACATCCTTTCGGGCGCCGCCTACACGGTGCAGCTCACTGCGATCACGGCTGTGGGCGGCCTCTTCCTCGGAACGCTGCTCGCCCTCTGCCACATTTCCGAAAAGCGCTGGCTCTCCGCCCCCGCAAAGCTCTACATCAACCTGATGCGTGCGGTGCCTCTGGTGCTCGTGCTCTTCTGGTACTTCCTGCTGATGCCGGAAATTCTGCGCATCATCCTCGGCCTCGACCACCCCGTGAAGATCGGCGCCGAAATGACCGCCATCATCACCTTCGTGCTCTTCGAGGCGGCCTACTTCGCCGAGATCATGCGCGCGGGCATCCAGTCCGTGAAGAAGGGACAGATTCAGGCTGCATACGGACTTGGGTTATCCTATGCTCAGACCATGCGGCACGTCGTGCTCCCGCAGGCCATCCGTCACATGCTGCCCGTGCTTCTGACGCAGACGATCATTCTCTTCCAGGACACCAGTCTCGTCTACGTCATCAGCGGCAATGACTTCATGGGTTCGATCTCCAAGATCGCCCAGCGTGACGGACAGCTTGTTTTGATGTACTCTTTTGCTGCTGTCTGCTATCTTGCCGTCTCCTTGTCCCTCTCCCTGCTGATTCGTCGACTGCAGACGAGAATGCGAACGGCTCAGGCTCACTAAAAAATTTGAACAGGATATCCCCCCTATCATGGCAATGATCGAAATCAAGAACATCAGCAAGTGGTACGGCAACTTCCAGGTGCTGAAGGACTGCTCCGTTGATGTTGAAAAGGGCGAAGTCGTCGTGGTCTGCGGACCGTCCGGCTCCGGCAAGTCCACCCTCATCAAGACCGTCAATGCTCTCGAACCCTTCCAGAAGGGCGAAATCATCGTCGACGGCATCTCCGTTGGCGATCCGAAGACGAACCTTCCCCAGCTGCGCAGCCGCGTCGGCATGGTGTTCCAGCACTTCGAGCTCTTCCCGCACCTCTCCATCCGCGAGAACCTCGTTCTCGCCCAGATGAAGGTGCTCGGCCGCGGCCGCGAGGAAGCCACCGAGCGCGGTCTGAAGCTTCTCGACCGCGTCGGCCTTCTCAAGCACGCCGACAAGTTCCCCGGCCAGATGTCCGGCGGCCAGCAGCAGCGCGTGGCCATCGCCCGCGCCTTGGCCATGGACCCGATCTGCATGCTCTTTGACGAACCGACGTCCGCCCTCGACCCGGAAATGATCAATGAAGTGCTCGACGTGATGGTCCAGCTCGCCAAGGAAGGCATGACCATGATGGTCGTGACCCACGAAATGGGCTTCGCCCGCAAGGTGGCCGACCGCGTGATCTTCATGGACGCAGGCGAAATCATTGAAAACCTCCCCGCCCAGGAGTTCTTCAACTCGCCGCACACCGAAC
The DNA here is from genome assembly GCF_001578585.1 of Sutterella sp. KLE1602. Taxonomy (NCBI): domain Bacteria; kingdom Pseudomonadati; phylum Pseudomonadota; class Betaproteobacteria; order Burkholderiales; family Sutterellaceae; genus Sutterella; species Sutterella sp. KLE1602. The sequence goes on along the minus strand of NZ_KQ968496.1, from coordinate 97,915 downwards.
GCGCCCAGCAGTTCCTCTCCAAGATTCTGCAGCACTGATTTTTCAGCGCTCAGGCCTCGAAACCCCGCCGCTTCCCGGCGGGGTTTTGTCTTTTTCCGAACCCCCTCAGGGTCATGCCACGGGTTATCATTAGCAGGTTGTACAGCTTTTTTTCCCGCAAAGAAGGACCGTCAAATGAGCAACACTCATGCATTCGATGCCGCAGCAGCTCTCCAGCTCGGGCAGGAAGTTCTGACCCAGGAAGCCGGGGCGCTCACGCACCTCGCCTCGACGCTCGGCAGCGAATTCACGGACGCCGTTTCGCGCATTCTTTCCTGCAAGGGCCGTCTGATCGTGTCCGGCGTGGGCAAGTCCGGCCACATCGGCCGCAAGCTCGCCGCCACCTTTGCCTCCACGGGCACCCCCGCCTACTTCGTCCATGCCGCTGAAGCCGCCCACGGCGACCTCGGCATGATCACGGCCGACGACGTCGTGCTCGCCATCTCGTACTCCGGCGAAACCAACGAGCTTCTCACCATCGTCCCCACGCTCAAGCGCGAGGGCGCGACGCTCATCGCCATCACGGGCAACCCGAACTCCAGCCTCGCCCAGCACGCCGATGTGCATCTCAACTGCCACGTCAGCCGCGAAGCCTGCCCGCTCAATCTGGCGCCGACCACGTCCACGACCGCAACGCTCGCCCTCGGCGACGCGCTCGCCGTTGCGACCCTCTCCGCCAAGGGCTTCACGAAGGAGGACTTCGCGCGCAGCCATCCGGGCGGAGCCCTCGGCCGCCGCCTGCTCATCCACGTTCAGGACATCATGCGTACGGGCGAGGACATTCCCGCCGTCCGCGAGGAGGTCGGCGTGCTTGAGGCGGTCCGCGAAATCACGAAGAAGCACATCGGCATGACCGCCGTCGTCGACGACCAAGGCCGCGTGACCGGCATCTTCACCGAAGGCGACCTGCGCCGCCTCATCGAGCGTCTCGGCGACATCCGTCCGTGCGTCATGAAGGACGTGATGATCCGCAATCCGAAGACCATCCGCGCCCAAGAGCTCGCCGCCTCCGCCGTCAAGCTCCTCGACACCTTCCACTGCAACCAGCTTCTCGTCGTCGACGAGGACAACAGGCTCATCGGCGCCCTGCACCTGCACGACCTGATGGGTGCCAAGGTCCTTTGATCCACTTTTCGGGAGACCCGACATGACCACAGTGAACGAGCGCGCGGCCCGCATCAGAATGGTCGTACTCGACATCGACGGCGTGATGAGCGACGGCACGATCAACGTCTCGGGCACGGGCGAGCTCTACAAGAGCTTCTACGTGCGCGACGGACTCGGCATCAAGATGCTGCAGAAGCACGGCATCGAGATCGCGATCATCACGGGCCGCACCTCTGCGATCGTCGCCGAGCGCATGAGGGAGCTCGGCGTCACCCGCATCGCCCAGGGCCAGCGCTTCAAGACCACCGCCTACGAGGCACTTCTTGAGGAGACCGGTCTCACCGACGAGCAGGTCGCCTACATGGGCGACGACGTCCCCGACCTGCCGCTTCTGATGCGAGTGGGCCTCTCCACGACTCCCGCAGACGGGAATCCGGAGGTTTTGAACTATACTCACTGGCAGTCCCGCTTCCCCGGCGGCCGCGGCGCCGTCAGGGAGTTGTCCGAACTCATCCTCAAATCCCAGGGCGCATGGGATACACTCGTGCACAACACCTACGTCCTCGGCAAATAATGATCCACCGCAGCCTAGTCCTCCGCGAACGCATCACCGCCATCGTCGGCGCGGCCCTGCTGTTGCTGCTCGTCGGCGCAAGCTACTACTACTCGGTCCAGACCCGCATCGAGGCCCTGAAGTACGTCCCCAGCGAAACGAGCCCCGACTTCACGGCGCGCCGCGTCACGCTGACCGACTTCGACGAACGCGGCGTCGCAACCGCACGCCTCTCCGCCAGCACGATGGAGCACTTCTCAGACGAGCGCATGCGCGCCACGGACGCCAGCTATCACTCCCTCGATCCTGCGAAGCCCCAGCTCGCCCTCACGGGCGACCGCGCATGGAGCAACGACAGCCTCGAGACCGTCGAGCTTGAAGGCAACGTGCAGCTGAGCCGCGCACCCTTCAAGGACGAGCCCGATCTCTTTTTCACGACCGAATACATCAAGGGGTATCTCGACACCTACAGGTTCGAGACGGACAGGAAGGTCTACATGCGCCGCGGCATCGACACCACCGAAGCCTCCAACGGCATGAAGTACGACAACATCCTGCACACGGTCGAGCTCGACGGCAGCGTCGTCTCGGTCTTCCATCCCAACGCGCAGTCCACTGACACATCCGCCAACGCAGCCCAAAAATGAAGAAGTCAATCGTTTTCAGCATCCTCGCCGCCATCGCAGCGCCGACCTGGGCCCTGAGCACCGACAAGAGCCAGCCCATTGAAGTCCATGCCGACCAATTCAACGGTGACGAAGTCAAGCAGACCGCCGTCTACTCCGGCAACGTCGTCGTCGATCAGGGCTCGATGAACCTGACGGGCGCTCGCCTCGATCTTGCAATCACGCCCAAGGGCTACCGTCGCGCCACGATCACGGGCTCTCCCGCACGCTTCAAGCAGCAGCGCGATCCGAAGACGAAGGGCGTTGAGGAATGGGTGCACGCGCATGCGAGCCGCATCACCTACGACGAGGAGACCGACAAGGTCACGCTCGAAGGCAAGGCCCAGCTCTCGCGCAGCGAAAACGGCCAGCAGAAGGACATGACGAGCGGCGAGCGCATCGTCTACGACATGCGCAACGCCCGTTCCGAAGTCAACAGCGGCGAAGGCAAGCGCGTCACGACGATCATCGCGCCCCGCTCCAAGACCGACGCGGGCACGCAGCGTCAGGGCACGTCCCTCTCCAACTCCACCAAGCTTCAGCAGTAACAGGACTTCAGCGTGACCGAAAACGCAACAGTTAGCCATTCCCACACCCACGCGCTCGAGGCGACCGGCCTCAAGAAGCACTACGGGCCCCGAAACGTCGTCAAGGGCGTCAGCCTCGCCGTCAAGTCGGGCGAGGTCGTGGGACTGCTCGGCAAGAACGGTGCAGGCAAGACGACGACCTTCTACATGGTCGTGGGCCTTGTCGTGGCCGACGACGGCCAGATCCGCCTCGACGGTCAGGACATCACGCACATGCCCATCTACAAGCGTGCGCGCATGGGGCTCTCCTATCTGCCCCAGGAGGCAAGCGTCTTCCGCAAGCTCTCCGTCGAGGACAACGTCCGCGCCATTCTCGAGCTTCAGGAGGGAGAGGACGGCAAGCCGCTTTCCAAGGACGTGATCGAGGAGCGGCTCGACCAGCTGCTCGAAGAGCTGCAGATCCAGCACCTTCGCACGAACCAGGCCATTTCGCTCTCGGGCGGCGAGCGCCGCCGCACGGAAATCGCCCGCGCCCTTGCCGCCAATCCCCGCTTCATTCTGCTCGACGAGCCCTTCGCGGGCGTCGACCCGATCGCCGTGATCGAGATTCAGCGCATCGTGCGCTTCCTCAAGGAGCGCAACATCGGCGTTCTGATCACCGACCACAACGTCCGCGAAACCCTGTCGATCTGCGACCACGCCTACATCATCAACGAAGGCGAAGTGCTCGCCTCGGGCACGCCCGACGAGCTCGTCAACGACCAGGCCGTCCGCAAGATCTATCTCGGCGAAAACTTCCGGATGTAGCCAAATGGAAAATCATCTCCTCGCCACACTCTCCCAGCAGCAGGTTCTCTCCCAGGAGCAGCAGCAGTCGCTGCGCATTCTGCAGATGCCCACGCAGGAGCTTCTCGGCGAAATCGAACTCATGCTCGAATCCAACCCCCTGCTTGAAGTGGAGGAGCCTGCACAGGCCTCCGACGACCCGCAGGCGCGCGCTCAGGAGCATGACGACGACAGGCGGGACGACCGCGGCGAGGATGATTCCGAATTCGACGCAGCCCAGGCGGAGACGCCCGTCGACCAGCCCTACGAGGCCTGGCAGGGCGCCTCCAGCGACGAAGCGCCCTTCGAGCGCATTCCCGCCCCCGAATCCTTCAGGGACGAGCTGCTCGCCGATCTCGGCTGCCTGCCGCTCACGCCGCGCCAGCATCTGCTCGTCGCCTGCCTTGTCGAGGAGCTCGACGACAGGGGCTTCTTCACGTCCCCGTTCGAGACGCTCATGCGCTACTACGCGCGCATCCTCAAGGAGGAAGGCGTCGAGAACGTGACCGCCGCCGAGTGGCGCGAAGCCCTCGCCACCCTTCAGAGCATGGATCCTCCGGGCATCGGCACCGCCGGCCCCGTCGAGGCCCTCATGAAGCAGATCGAGCGCATCGAGCCCTCCATCATGCATGCCGCCGCGCTTGAAACCCTCAAGCGCATCGTCTCCAAACATCTCGACAAGGTGGCCGCCGACAACCGTCCTGCGCTTCTCAAGCTCGCCAACGGCAAGTCCTCCATTCTCGACGAGGCGCTGCGCGTGCTCAAGACCCTCTCGCCCTATCCGATCGCCAGAGAATCCAGCACGCTCTACATCGTTCCCGATGTCATCGTCAGGACGCAGAACGGCGTGAGCACAGCGCACCTCAACGGCTCCTTGCAGCTGCGCCTTCGCCTTCGCATCAACGACGCCAGGAGCGAGGCCGATCCCTCGACCCGCCGCGTTCTTCTCGGCGAAGCCAAGACCTTCATTCAGCGCATCGAGGCCAGACGAGCCACCCTGCAGCGTCTGGCCGACGCCATCGTCACGCGCCAGCAGGCCTACTTCGAGCACGGCCCCGCCGCCCTGCGTCCGATGACGCTCAGCCAGATCGCCGAAGAACTCGGCCTGTCCGTTCCCACGGTCTCCCGCGCCGTTTCCGGCAAGTTCATCGCCTGCAGCCAGGGCACGGTCGAGATGCGCTCGCTCTTCAGCGCCGTCTCCTTCAGCAACCAGGGCAGCGGCGCCGAGGAGCAGGGAGCCTCCGAAATCCAGGCCATGATCTGCAAGCTCATCGAGACCGAGGACCCCAGAGCCCCCCTTTCGGACGAAATGCTCTGCGAAATGCTTCAGAAGCAGGGTGTGCCCATCGCCCGCCGCACGGTCGCCAAGTACCGCACCTGCGCAGGCATTCCCTCGGCTCGCTCCCGCCGCAGGCTCTGACTTCTCCACCCCTTTGGTACACTGAACGAAGTTTTCGATTCGACGGTCCCACAAGGCCGTCCGACGCGTCATGAATCTACTCGCACCTCTGCTTACTCTTGAAACCGTTCGCCTTAACCTCGACGTCGTGAGCCGCAAGCGCCTCTACGAAGAGGCGGGCCTCGTCTTCGAAACCTCCGCTGGTCTTTCCCACACGGAGGCCTTCGACGCGCTCTTCGCACGCGAAAAACTCGGTTCCACCTGCCTCGGCAGCGGCTGCGCGCTTCCCCACGGCCGCGTCGAGGGCATCACCGAACCCGCCGCCGTCTTTCTGAGGACCGCCGCGCCACTCTCCCTTGATGCGCCCGACGGCCGTCCCGTCCAGCTGTTCCTCTGCCTGCTCATTCCCGAAAACGACGACGGCATGTACCTGAAGATCCTGCGCGAAGCCGCCTGCCTCTTCGGCAACAAGCCGCTGAGAAACGCGCTGCTTCACGCGGAGTCGGAGGTCAAGATCTGTGAACTCATTCACAACTGGACGCCTCCCGCCGACCTTCACTACGAGCCCGACTTCTCCGAAGACGACGAAGACGCCTGAAAAAACTACGCCAATACGGAGGCAACGCCATGCAACTCATCATCGTGACCGGCATGTCCGGCGGCGGCAAGTCCATCGCCATCCGCCAGCTTGAGGACTGCGGCTACTACTGCATCGACAACCTGCCCGCCGCCTTCCTGCTCCCCGTGGCGCAGGACCTCCGCACGCACGGCATCAAGTCCGCCGCCGTCGCCATCGACGCGCGAAGCCAGAGCACCTTCGACGGCTCCCTCAAGGCAATCCGACAACTCGAGGAGGCGGGCTTCGACGTGCGCATCCTCTTTCTCACCGCCTCGGATCAGGAGCTCGTCAAGCGCTTCTCCGAAACCAGGCGCCGCCATCCGCTCTCGACGCTCGCCGCCAGCCGCGACCAGCTCGTCACGCTTCAGGAGGCCATCAGCCGCGAACGCGACCTGCTCGCCCCCATTTCTGCAGGCGCGGCTCTGATGGACACCACCGGCATTCTTTCCTCGCAGCTTCGCGAATGGGTGAAGAAGTTCGTCGGCCAGCCCCAGGCCATGATGACGCTCACGTTCGAGTCCTTCGCCTTCAAGCACGGCCTTCCCGTCGCCAGCGATCTGGTCTTCGACGTGCGCTGCCTGCCGAACCCCTACTACGATCCTGCGCTGCGCCCCCTGACGGGACGGGACAAGCCCGTCGCCGACTACCTTCGCACCTTCCCGACCGTCATCAACATGGTTGACGACATTGAAGGCTTCATCCGCAAGTGGCTTCCCGCCTACATTGCTCAGAACCGCCACTATCTGACCGTCGCCGTCGGCTGCACGGGCGGACAGCACCGCTCCGTCTTCGTGGCCGAAGAGCTCGGCGCCCGCTTCAGGGACACGGACGGCGTCGTCGTGCGACACCGCATCATCGAGCAGAAGGCCCTGCTGTCGGGCGAGAAGTCCGTCCAGAACGAAGGCAGCTGATTCAGAAGATCAGAAAAGCAGGGGACGGAAGTCCCGCTCCTCCCTGCAGATCGTCAGCAGCTTCACCACCGGCGTCGGCATTCCCACCGACGCCGTTTCCTTTTCTCCGAGAAGCTCGAAGCCCTCGGGGGCGAACCCCTGCGCCAGATCGACGGCCACGGAATGAATGATGAGGCGGTAATGCGTGAAGTCGTGCACGAGAGGCTCGAGCCTGATCGTGCGGAGAATTCCGCCCTCAAGTTCAGGACAGACGGAAAGCGGATCCGCCGACTCCACGGGCTCGTCCTGCTGCCTCAGGGGCGGCGTCCAGAGGCCGTGCCAGACGCCCTTTTCCGTGCGGCGCCTGAGCCAGAGGCCGTTCTCGGCAAACGCGAACACCATCACCGCATGCCTCACGGGACGCTCGCGGCGGGGCTTGCGACCGGGAAAGTCGGCCACCCTGCCCGCCAGACGCGCGCCGCAGCAGTCCGCCAGAGGACAGGCCCCGCAGTCGGGATTCCGCTTGCAGAGCATGGCGCCGAAGTCCATCAGCGCCTGAGTATATGTCGGCATAAGCTCCGAAGAAGGCAGCAGGGAGGCGGCGAGCGTCCTGATCTCCTTCACGAAGCCGGGCTGTGCGGCGTTGCCCTCGACCATGAACACGCGCGCGAGCACGCGCTGTGCGTTCCCGTCCGCCATGACGGCCCTCTCGCGGAAGGCGAAAGCGGCCACGGCGCCCGCCGTCGAGGGGCCGAGTCCCGGAAGTTTTTCAAGCTCGGCCGCGGTTTCAGGGCATCTCCCGCCCATTTCGTTGACGATGATCCGGACCGCCTTGAGCAGGTTGCGGGCGCGCGAGTAGTATCCGAGGCCCGCCCAGAGCGCCATGACGTCGTCGTCGGGCGCAGCCGCCAGACACTCGGGCGTCGGAAAGGCGGTCATGAAGGCCTCGTACTTGGGAAGCACCGACACGACCTGCGTCTGCTGCAGCATCACCTCCGAGACAAGTCTCGGATACCAGTCCTCGACCTGCCACGGCAGGTCGTGCCTGCCGCAGGCTTCGTGCCAGCCGATGATTGCATCTGCAAATAACTTCTCGGGATCCCGCATGCCGCATTCCTTTAGTTTTCGAGGTAAAGTACGGAGACACTCTACACCAACGGCTTCCCAAGCTTTCACTCTTTCATGACCGGAAAACTATTCAAAAAAGCGGCCGTGCTCGCCGTCTTCGCCGCAGCCGCAGGCTGCGCGGCGGCCTTCCCCGGCGTGGACGCGCATTCCTCAGAATCGCGCGATGCCGCCCAGTCTCTTTATGAAGTCATAGCCGCCGAGATCGCCGCGCACAGGGAGCAGCCCGAGGTTGCTCTGGCGCTCCTCGACCAGACGCTCGCGCGAACGAAGTCCTCGGAAGTGGGCGAACTCGCCTGGCGCACCGCCCTTCAGACCCGCAATCCCGACATCGTGCTTGAACAGGCGCGCGCCTGGGCCGCGATCGATCCGAAAGCTGGCCTTGCCCGGCGCACGATTCTCCTCAACGCCGTCGAAAAGGGCCGTCAGTCCGAATACGTCGAGCTGCTCTCCCGCATGTACGCAGACGCGGAGGACAAGGCCGAGCTGATCACGGACGTCACGACGCTCCTCGCCCAGCCCGAAACCGCCTCCGCCGCTCTTGAAACAGTCCTCTCCCCCTATTGGGAGAAGCAGGCGAAGAACGCCAGGGTCCAGTTGGCCGTCGGCCTCTTCCGCCAGGCCCGCCGCGACATTCCCGGCGCCTGCCGCGCAGGCAGAACCGCCGTCAGGCTCTCGCCCGACAGCGAGCCCGTGCTCACTGCGGCGGCCGACCTCTGCTGGCAGGCCGACAGGGCCGGAACGGAGAACATCCTCAAGAACTTTCTGGCCCGACATCCCGACGCCTCGGCCGTGAGGCTCATTCACGCCCGCGTGCTTTCCCGCACGGGCAGGCTCGATGAAGCCATGGCTGACGTCAAGCGCGCCGTGAAGACCTCTCCCGACAAGCCCGTCATCCTGCTCAACGCAGGCCAGGTGGCGACCGACTGCAGGGACTTCCCGAAGGCCGAGGAGTACCTCACCCGCTACATCGATCTCGTGGCCGAGCAGAATCCCGACGCAGACTTCTCCAGCAACGACATCTGGCTCAAGTTGGCGGGCGTCCTGCATGAAAACGGTCGTCACGAGGAAGAGGCCGAGGCGCTCGGCTCCCTCACCGACGGCGAGCTTGCGCCCCAGGCCAGACTTCGCGAGGCCGCCGCGCTTGCCGAATCACAGAGATTCGACGACGCCCGCGCCGTTCTGCAGGGTGCCGCCGAAGACTACCCCGAGCACCTGAACCTGTTCATGACGGCCGAGGCCCGGATGCTCATCGAGGCAGGCAAGCCCGAGGACGCCCTTGGCGTCATGAAGACCGCCCTCGCCGAGCAACCCGACGACGTCTCCCTCGCCTACGATACGGCGATGATCGCCCAGAACGTCGGTCACTTCGAAGAGACCGAGTCCATTCTCAAGGACATTCTCTCCGACGATCCCGACCACGTTCAGGCGGGCAACGCGCTCGCCTACCTGTGGGTGACCAGAGACATGAACCTTCCCGAGGCGCGCCGCCTTCTTGAACACGCCTACCGTCTGTCGCCCGTCGATCCGTACGTGCTCGACAGCATGGGCTGGCTCTGCTTCAAGGAAGGACGCTACGACCAGGCGGCGGAGTTCACGCTCGCCTCCCTCAAGCGCCTCTTCGACGTCGAGGTGGCCTGTCACCTCGTCGAGATCCTCGCCGTCTCGGGCCGCGACCACGAGGCGGAGAAGCTCTTCCGCGAGCTCGAGCAGCGCGCGGGCTCGGACGCCCTCGTGCTTGACCTCGCCAAGCGCCTCAACTACAAGACCAAATGAAACGTCGAATCCTTCTGGCGCTTCCCGCAGCGGCCGCAGTGCTGACGCTCGCAGGCTGCGTGACGGGACAGCCCCCGCTTTTTGAGAGATACGGCCGCTTCGCGCTCGTCTCGACGTCCGCCTCGGGCGAACGAGAGGCCGTGAACGGGCGCTTCAGCCTGCGGCGCACGTCCGCAGGCCTGCGCCTCAATCTGATGACGCCCCTCAACGGCATTCTGGCAAGCATCGAGGTGACGCCCTCGGGCGCCGTGCTCGAAACCTCGCAGAACGAGTCTCCCCTCAGGGCGGCCACCGCCGAGGAGCTCATGCTCCGCACGACGGGCGTCGCCGTTCCCGTCGAAACCCTCGAGCGCTGGCTCACAATGAAGGGCGACCGCGCCTCCGAATACGGTTGGAGCGTCCGCGTGCTCAAGCGCAGGGACGACGGCATGCCCGGCACGATCCGCGCTTCCTCCACAGGCGTCTCACTCACACTCACCATGGACGAGGACTGACATGTTGTCCGACAGCGCCCTGCTCGGCCTGCCCGCGCCGGCCAAGCTCAATCTCTTTCTGCACGTCGTGGGCCGCCGCCCCGACGGCAAGCACCTGCTCGAGTCCGTCTTCACGCTCATCGACCTGCACGACACGATCGACCTCTTCAGGCTTGAGGAACCCGTCGTCGAGCGCACGGGCGACGTGATCGGCAACGTCGAGAAAGACCTCTGCGTGCGCGCGGCCCGCCTGCTCATGGAGACCTTCGACGTCAGGAGCGGCGTGCGCATCCATGTTGAAAAACGCATTCCCGCGGGAGCGGGCATGGGAGGCGGCAGCTCCGACGCCGCGACCGTCCTCATCGGCCTCAACAGGCTCTTCGGACTCGGCCTTTCGCGCAGCGCCCTGATGGAGCTCGGCGAGAGGCTCGGCGCCGACGTTCCCTTCTTCATTTTCGGCCGAACGGGCTTCGTGGAGGGCATTGGAGAGATCATCACCCCGCTGGAAATCCCCCCTGCCTCATACGCCGTCATCTGGCCCGGAAGGGGCATTTCCACGGCCGAGATTTTTGCTGCGCCAAACTTGACAAGGGATACCAAATCACTGAAAATAGACATCCTTTCAGGCAAGGCACTGGAAATCTGGCCGAATCTGTACGGGCACAACGACCTGCAGAATGTGGCGCAAGAGCTTGAGCACAGGGTGACGGAAGGTCTCGGAATGCTCGCCTGCGGCACGCACGACGCCAGAATGACAGGGTCCGGCAGCGCCGTCTTCGGCGTCATCGCCGATCCGTGCAGCTACAGGCTGCCGCAGCTGCCCGACGGCTGGAAAGGATTTGCCGCAAAGTCGCTCCGGGAGCATCCGCTCTCGGCTTGGCTTGACTAGAAACAATCGGTAGGGGTATAGCCAAGCTGGCCTAAGGCACCGGATTTTGATTCCGGCATTCGAAGGTTCGAATCCTTCTACCCCTGCCAGCACAAAAACGAAAGAGGATGGGAGGCAACAAATGCGCTCCCTTTCTTTTTTCAGGGCCGTCTTTGTGTTACTCTGACGGCTTCCCTGTTGTTAACTGCGAGAGCGCAAGCCCCCGCCCACGAAAAGAGCTTAAGTCATGGATCCCATGGTTCCGGAAAGTATGATGGTCTTCACGGGCAACGCCAACCCGAAACTTGCCCAGGCTGTCACGAAATATCTCAACATTCCCCTTGGCTCCGCCACCGTCAACCGCTTCAGCGACGGCGAAGTCATGGTTCAGCTGCTCGACAATGTGCGCGGCAAGGACGTCTTCATCCTTCAGAGCACCTGCGCTCCGACGAACGACAACCTGATGGAACTCATGATCATGGTTGACGCCCTCAAGCGTGCGTCCGCCCGCCGCATCACGGCTGCGATCCCCTACTACGGCTATGCCCGTCAGGACCGCCGTCCGCGTTCCACGCGCGTGGCCATCTCCGCCAAGGTCGTCGCCAACATGCTTCAGGCTGTCGGCGTTGACCGCGTCCTCACGATGGACCTCCATGCCGACCAGATCCAGGGCTTCTTCGACATCCCGGTCGACAACATCTACGCCACCCCGGTTCTTCTCAACGACCTCGTCGAACGCAAGTACGACGACCTGATGGTTGTTTCCCCGGACGTCGGCGGCGTTGTCCGCGCCCGCGCCATGGCCAAGGCTCTCGAAGTCGACCTCGCCATCATCGACAAGCGCCGTCCGCGCGCCAACGTCGCTGAAATCATGAACATCATCGGTGAAGTCAAGGGCCGCACCTGCGTCATCACCGACGACATCGTTGACACGGCCGGCACGCTCTGCAACGCCGCCGGTGCCCTGAAGGAGCGCGGCGCCAAGCGCGTCGTCGCCTACATCACGCACCCGGTGCTTTCCGGCGCCGCCGTTGAACGCATCATGAATTCCGCTCTCGACGAGCTAGTCGTTACGGACACGATTCCGCTGTCTGCCGCCGCCGAAGCCTGCCCGAAGATCCGCCAGGTCTCCTGCGCCGCGATCATCGGCGAAACGCTTTCGCGCATCGCCCGCGAAGACTCCGTGAGCAACCTGTTCACGGAATAAGGAACAGTTTTTTCCTCGTTCCCGCAGTTGGTCGCGACCGCGGGAACCTTTTTTCTTAACTTTTAGGAGTAATCCAATGAACATCATCGCCACCACGCGTAACGTGCAGGGTACGGGTGCGAGCCGCCGCCTTCGCCGCGCGGACAAGCTGCCGGGCATCGTCTACGGCGGCAACCTCCCCGCTACGCCGATCGAGCTCGAACACAATCCGATCTTCTACGCTCTGCGCAAGGAAAAGTTCCACGCCTCGATCCTGACGATGGAACTCGACGGCAAGGAAGAACTCGTCGTTCTCCGCGCCTTCCAGATGCACCCGTACAAGCCGCAGGTCATGCACATCGACTTCCAGCGCATCAACCCGAACGAAAAGGTCACGATGCGCGTGCCCCTGCACTTCCAGGGTGAAGAAGAATCCCCGGCCGTCAAGGTCTCCAAGTGCATCGTTTCCCATGCCGTGTCCGCCATCGAAGTGACCTGCATGCCGAAGGAACTGCCGGAATTCATCACCGTTGACCTCTCCAAGCTCGAAGCCGGCCAGACGTTCCACGCCTCCATGCTTCAGCTTCCGGAAGGCATCGAAGTCCACGCCAAGTCCGGCGAAGACATCGTGCTCGCCACGGTTGCCCTCCCGGTCGAGGAAGAAGTCCCCTCCGCTGAAGGCGAAGCCGCCGAAACCCCGGCTGCCTAATAAGTTTCTGATCTGATTCAGTTGCTTTGACAGGATCCGCAGGGACCTACTCCCTGCGGATCTTTTTTGTACGAAGGGCCCGCCCCTTCCGAAGACCGTCTCGCGGTCTTCCACACCTCCGCGGCCGCTGCCTGAAGCGCCGCCACAAGCCGTTTGCCCCTTTCAGAAAGTTCGCGTCGTTCGTTATGTGCGGGGAAAACGGATCCATTCCCTTCTCCCGACGTCCGCCATGTCCGTCTTGCTTCCCTGCATACCTGCGGGCGGCCGTCAGAACATTTTCAACACGAACTCATGACGACTTTCTCCGAACTCGGCCTGTCCGACTCCATCGTTTCCTCCCTGACCGAACTCGGCTTCGAGGAACCCACCCCCATTCAGAACGAGGCCATTCCCGCCCTCCTGACCGGCGCCGACGTGCTCGGCCGCGCCGCCACGGGCACGGGCAAGACCGCCGCCTTCTCGCTTCCGCTCCTTGAGCGCCACGTGCTCGGTCAGGAAGCCGATGCGCCGCTCGTCCTCGTTCTCACCCCGACCCGTGAACTCTGCCTGCAGGTGAGCGAGGCGTTCCACAACTACGGCCGCAAGGCCGGCGTGCTCGTGACCCCGATCTACGGCGGTCAGGACTACAGCCGCCAGATCCGTGCCCTGCGCCGTGGCACGCACGTCGTCGTCGCCACGCCGGGCCGCGCGCTCGACCACATCGGCCGCGGCACGCTCGACCTCACGAACATCAAGGCCGTCGTGCTTGACGAAGCCGACGAAATGCTCGATCTGGGCTTTGCCGACGAGCTCGACGCCATCTTCGACGCCCTTCCCGGCCACGTGCAGACGGCTCTCTTCTCCGCCACGCTGCCCCCGAAGATCGCCCGCATCGCCGAAGCCCGCCTCGTCGACCCGGTCCGCATCACGATCGCCAAGGAAAAGACTGCCGAAGGCGAAACGCCCCGCGTCCCGCAGATCGCCTACGTCGTGGGCCACAACTACCGCACGACCGCGCTCGGCCGCATCCTCGACCTCGAGGCCCCCGAGCTCGCCATCATCTTCACGCGCACCCGCATGGAGGTGGACGACCTCACGGAATCGCTTCGCGCCCGCGGCTTCAGCGTCGAGGCCCTTCACGGCGGTCTTGACCAGCCGACCCGCGACCGCGTCATGAAGCGCGCCCGCTCCGGCCAGATCGACGCCATCGTGGCGACCGACGTCGCCGCCCGCGGCATCGACCTTGAAAACCTTACGCACGTCATCAACTTCGGCATTCCCGCCTCCTACGAGACGTACGTGCACCGCATCGGCCGCACGGGCCGCGCCGGCCGCACCGGCACCGCCATCACCATTCTCGAGCCGCGCGAACATCGTCACCTGCGCGCCATCGAGGGCATCACGAAGGCCCGCATCGAAGTGCGCTCCGTGCCGTCCGCCACGGACGTGCGCGCCCGCCGTCTCGAAATGATGCGCGGCTCCCTCGCCGAAATCCTCGAGGCGGGCGACCTCGACCGCTTCCGCGTCGTCGTCGAGTCCCTCTGCGAAGAGTACGACCCGTTCGACGTGGCTGCCGCCGCCATGAAGCTCGCCCAGGAAAACGAAGGCGCGAACGACGACGATACGGAAATCCCCGCCTACTCGCCCTTCGAGCGTCCCCGCCGCGAACGCGGCGACAAGCCCGTGCGCGGCGAACGCGCTCCGCGCCGTGAACGCCGCGAGGCTCCCGAAGAAGGCATGACGCGCCTCTTCGTCGGCGCCGGCCGCGACCTCGGCATTCGTCCGTCCGACATCGTCGGGGCCATCGCCAACGAAGCCGGCGTTCCGTCCAAGTGCATCGGCGCCATCGACATCACCGACCGCTTCACGATCGTTGAAGTCGACTCCGACCGCGTCGAGCAGATCATCGACGCCATGGAAGGCGTGCGCTTCAAGGGCCGTGAAACCACGGTCAAGCTCGACCGCCCGCGCCGCGAGCCGCGCGAAGACCGCGGTGACTTCCGCATCGAAGGTCGTGGTGAAGGCCGAGGCGAGTACCGCCGTGAACGCGGCGAAGACCGCGGCTGGCAGCAGCGCGACGACTCCCGCGAATACCGCGGCGCCAAGACCAAGCGCGACTTCCGTCGTGAAGGCGGCTACGACAAGCGCGGTCCCCGCCGCTAAAATGACGCAGGTCCGGACAGTCTCCTTCGAGACGCTCCGGACCCAGTTTTCCACGGCCGGCTCTGCCGGCCTTTTCACGCATTGAACGTCATGACCGAACAAGGAATTCGATTGATCGTCGGCCTCGGCAATCCGGGCAGCGAATACGCCCGCACCCGCCACAACGCCGGCTTCTGGTTCGTCGACGAGCTCGCGCGCAAGACGGGCGCCTTCTTCCGCGACGAGCGGAAGTTCCAGGGCGAGGTCTGCAGGACGCGGATCGGCGACAGCGACGTCTGGCTTCTCAAGCCCTCGACCTACATGAACCGCTCGGGCGACGCCGTGGTGGCGCTTGCGCTCTACTACAAGATCACGCCCGATCAGATCCTCGTCGTTCACGACGAGCTTGACCTGCCTCCCGGCTGCATGAAGATCAAGCAGGGCGGCGGCAATGCCGGTCACAACGGCCTCAAGGACATCTCCGCCAAGCTCTCCACGCCGAACTTCTGGCGCCTGAGGCTCGGCACGGGGCATCCGCGCACGCTCGGCATGGCCCAGCAGGTGGCCGACTTCGTGCTCTCGGCACCGTCCTCCGAACACGAGGCCGCCATCGAAGACTGCATCGGCATTGCCCTCAAGGAGGCCGGTCCTCTTGCAGAAGGCGACTTCACGGGTGTCTCCCGCCGTCTTGCCAAGTACGGCAATCCGCCCAAGCCGCCCAAGAAGGCCGCCGAATGAAGCTGCTCGTGAGCCGCTGCCTGCTCGGCGAGCCCTGCCGATACGACGGCAGGGTGAAGACGGACCTCAGGCCCCCCCTGCGCGCCGCAGGCATCGGAGACGACTGTTGGATCAGCGTCTGCCCCGAGAGCGACGGCGGACTTCCCACGCCGCGCACGCCCTCC
The DNA here is from genome assembly GCF_001578585.1 of Sutterella sp. KLE1602. Taxonomy (NCBI): domain Bacteria; kingdom Pseudomonadati; phylum Pseudomonadota; class Betaproteobacteria; order Burkholderiales; family Sutterellaceae; genus Sutterella; species Sutterella sp. KLE1602. The sequence goes on along the minus strand of NZ_KQ968496.1, from coordinate 82,131 downwards.
GAAATCCGGGGCACGGCCCGCGGCGTGCTTGAAGGACGCGACCACATCATGGCCGCGGACGGCAGGGACAACACGGCCTGCTTCATGAAGGGCGCCCGCATTGCGGCCGACCTCTGCCGCGAGAACGGCGTCAGGCTTGCGCTCCTCAAGGCCAAGAGCCCCTCCTGCGGCTTCGGCCAGGTCTACGACGGCACCTTTACGGGCACCCTCGTCGCGGGCCGCGGCCTCACCGCCGAACTACTTTCGGATGCAGGCGTACGCGTTCTCACCGAGAACGACCTCGATCTTCTTGCCTCTCTCAAGACGCAAGAAGATCCCGCTTGCTAAAATAGAATGATTTTCCGGACGATTTTGTCTGCAACTTTTTTTTGATTTCAACAGAGATTCACCATGGGTTTGAAGTGTGGCATCGTAGGCCTTCCCAACGTCGGCAAGTCGACGATCTTCAATGCGCTTACCAAAGCCGGCATTGCTGCCGAAAACTATCCTTTCTGCACCATTGAACCGAACGTCGGCGTCGTTGAAGTTCCCGATCCCCGCCTGAAGGCGCTCTCCGAAATCGTTCATCCCGAACGCGTCGTCCCGGCCGCCGTCGAATTCGTCGACATCGCCGGCCTCGTCGCCGGCGCCAGCAAGGGCGAAGGCCTCGGCAACCAGTTCCTCGCCAACATCCGCGAGTGCGACGCCATCGCCCACATCGTCCGTTGCTTCACCGACGACAACATCGTTCACGTCTCCGGCAAGGTCGATCCGCTTGACGACATCAACGTCATCAACACCGAACTCGCCCTCGCCGACCTTCAGACCGTCGAAAAGGCCCTCAACCGCTACAGCAAGCAGGCCCGCTCCGGCGGCGACAAGGAAGCCCTCAAGCTCGTGCTCGTGCTCGAGAAGCTCCTGCCCGCCCTCAACGAAGGCCGTGCTGCCCGTTCCGTGAAGCTCACGCCCGAAGAGATCGCCGTCGTGCGCCCGCTCTTCCTCCTCACGATCAAGCCGACGATGTACGTCGCCAACGTCGAGGACCACGGCTTTGAAAACAATCCGCTGCTCGACGCCGTGCGTGAATTCGCCGCCTCCGAGCACTCCCCCGTCGTGGCCGTCTGCGCCAAGACCGAGGCCGACATCGCCGACCTCGACGACGAGGACAAGGAAATGTTCCTCGCAGACATGGGCATGACCGAACCTGGCCTCGACCGCGTCATCCGCGCGGGCTACGACCTGCTCGGCCTGCAAACCTACTTCACGGCCGGCGTCAAGGAAGTCCGCGCCTGGACGATCCACAAGGGCGACACCGCCCCGCAGGCCGCCGGCGTCATCCACACCGACTTCGAACGCGGCTTCATCCGCGCCCAGACGATCGCCTACGAAGACTTCATTGCCTTCAAGGGTGAAAAGGGCGCTCAGGAAGCCGGCAAGATGCGCGCCGAAGGCAAGGACTACATCGTTCAGGACGGCGACGTCATGAACTTCCTCTTCAACGTCTGATCGTCGAAGACGCATCATGAACTTCAACGGGAGGCTGCCTTCGGGGCAGCCTCCCGTTTTCTTTCCGTATGCCGTTATACTGAACGGCGTCCCAACAACTCCACAACCACGCTGTCATGGCCACGACCTCCACAAAAAAGCGTCAGGAAATCGGAGAACGCCTCCGCCACGAACGCGAACGACTTGGCTATACGAAGCAGCAGATCGCACAGCTGCTCGGCGTTCCAATCCCCGCCTACGAACGCTTCGAAAACGGCGACGACGATCCTGGCGTCTACCGCCTGCCCCGTCTTGCCGCCTGCGGCTTCGACGTCATGTTCATCATCACGGCCGAACGTCACGTGCCCGTGGCTGAGGAAAACGAACTTCTCTCGCGCTTTCGCGACCTCTCGCAGCGCGGCCGCGCGTCCATCTTCTCCACCATGGACGCACTCGAAAGGCTGGCGCCGAACCTCAAGCAGGAATTCCGCCGCCGCTTCAAGAACTGAACGACTCCCGCCCCTCCAGGGCGGGATTTTTCGATTCATCGCAATAGTTTTTTACTTATTCTGTTGACACAGGTATAAAAGTTAGCTAAGATAACCCCATCAACAAATGAGACTCCTTCTCACACGTCTCATACCGGAGTTAACAAAATGTCCCTTCTGAACACTGAAATCCTTCCCTTCAAGGCCCAGGCCTACGCCAACGGCGAATTCGTCGAACTAACCGAAGCCTCCCTCAAGGGTCATTGGTCCGTCGTCTTCTTCTACCCGGCCGACTTCACGTTCGTCTGCCCGACGGAACTCGAAGACCTCGCCGAAAACTACGCCGAATTCAAGTCCCTCGGCGTTGAGGTCTACGCCGTCTCCACGGACACGCACTTCACGCACAAGGCCTGGCATGAAAGCTCCGCCGCCGTGGGCAAGGTTCAGTTCCCGATGATCGGCGACCCGACCGCCACGCTCGCCCGCAACTTCCAAGTGCTCATCGAGGCCGACGGCCTTGCCGAGCGCGGCACGTTCGTGATCAATCCCGAAGGCAAGATCGTGATCATGGAACATCACGACGGCGGCATCGGCCGCGACGCCTCCGAACTCCTCCGCAAGGTGAAGGCCGCCCAGTACGTCGCCGCCAACCCCGGCCAGGTCTGCCCGGCCAAGTGGCAGCCGGGTGCCGCCACGCTGACGCCGTCCCTTGACCTCGTCGGCAAGATCTAATCCAGCGATCGGCTGAAACAGACAGGCCGCAGACCCATACGGTCGGCGGCCTGTTTCCTTATCCTCAAAGCGAATGCCCTCATCCATCATGCTTGACGCCAACATCAAAGCCCAGCTGCAGAGCTACTTCACCAAACTCCGCCGTCCCATCGTGCTCAAGGCCGCCCTTGACGGCTCGCAGGACGCCACCAACATCGAGGCGCTCCTCAAGGAAGTCGCCGAGCTTTCGGACAAGATCTCCTACGAGGTCGAGTCCGACGCCTCCGTTCGCCGTCCCAGCTTCACAGTCGCCCCTCAGGGCGGTCACGAAGGCATTCGCTTCGCCTGCCTCCCGATGGGCCATGAATTCACGAGCTTCGTGCTCGCCCTTCTGCAGACGGGCGGCCATCCCGCCAAGATCTCCGACGAGGAGTCCCGCCAGATCGCAGCCCTCAAGGGCCCGCTCAACTTCGAGGTCTTCATCTCGCTCTCCTGCCACAACTGCCCTGAAGTCGTGCAGGCGCTTGACCTCATCTCGATCCTCAACCCGAACGCCACCGTCACCGTGATCGACGGAGCGCTCTTCCGCGAGGAGGCCGCAGGCCGCAACGTGATGGCCGTTCCGACGGTCTTCCTCAACGGCCAGTCCTTCCTCTCCGGCCGCCGCGAGCTCTCCGAAATCCTCGCCAAGCTCGACACGTCCGTCGCCGAAGCGGCTCAGGCCTCGATCAGCGCCAAAGCCCCTTTTGACGTACTCGTTGTCGGCAGCGGCCCGGCGGGCAGCACGGCCGCCATCTACGCCGCCCGCAAGGGCCTGCGTACGGGCATCGTTGCCGACCGCCTCGGCGGCCAGGTGAACGAAACCGCCGACATCGAGAACTTCACGTCCATCCTCAAGACGGACGGCACCGCGCTCGCCGGCAACTTCACGGCGCATTTGAAGTCCTACGACATCGACATCATCACCCCGCACTCCGTCGCAAAGATCGAACGCGAGGGCGACATGTGGAGGCTCGTGCTCGAAAACGGCTCCGAACTCCGCTCCAAGACCATCATCGCCGCCTCCGGCGCCCGATGGAAGCAGCTTGAAGTGCCCGGCGAAGAGGAATTCAAGGGCCGCGGCGTGGCCTACTGCCCGCACTGCGACGGCCCGCTCTTCAAGGGCAAGCGCGTCGCCGTGGTCGGCGGCGGCAACTCCGGCGTCGAGGCCGCCATCGACCTCGCCGGCATTGCCTCCTCTGTCGTGCTTCTGCAGCGCGGCTCCGAGCTCACCGCCGACAAGGTGCTTCAGGAAAAGCTCCTCTCGCTCCCGAACGTCACCGTCAAGTACCGTGCCAGCACCTCCAAGCTCACGGGCTCGAACAAGCTTGAAAAGCTCTTCTACCTCAACAGGGAAACGGGCGAGACCGAATCCATCGACGTCGACGGCTGCTTCGTGCAGATCGGCCTCAAGCCCAACACCGAATGGCTTGACGGCGCTGTCGAGCTCAACGCGTACGGCGAAGTCGCCGTCTCCGACCGCTGCACGACGTCGGCCCCCGGTCTCTTTGCCGCCGGCGACTGCACCTCGGTTCCCTACAAGCAGATCGTCATCGCCCTCGGCGAAGGCGCCAAGGCCTCTCTGAGCGCCTTCGACTACCTGATCCGCCAGGGCGCCTGACGACACGATCACTTTCTCCCTGAAAGGGGACGGGCCTGCGCCCGTCCCCATTTCTTTTGTGGCACACTTGTTCGCGCAAAGACTCAAAGAGAGGATTCCGCCATGCGCTATGTGCGCTCATTCCTGCTTGCCCTCACCACGCTCGCCTTCTTCCTGCTGGTGCTCGTCGCCGGCCTTTACGTCTTCATCACGCCCGAACGCGTCTCCGCCCGTCTGGCCAACACGCTCTCGCATCATCTCGGGCTGAAGATCGAAATGGCCAAACTGCACATCGACACCCGCCTGCCGAGCCTGAAGTTCACCGTCAAGGACGCCGTTCTCACCAGCGCCGACGGCGCCGTCCGCGGCAGCGTGCCCTCCGCCACGATCAGGCTTCATCCGCTTGCACTCTTCACGCGCAGCCCCCGCATCTCCGAGATCACGACCGCCGACGGCTCGCTCACCTTCGGCAACACGTCTCCCGAAGACGTTCGCGCCTGGATCGAAGGCACGGTCAAGCCGCTTGCCTTCAACGTCGACCACCTCGTCGTTCACAGGGGCGCCGTCTACTTCTCCGATCCCCTGACGGGACCCGAACCCTGGGCATACGTCAACAACGCCTCCGTCTCGATCAGCAACCTGAGCGAAGCGGGTGCCGCCTACAGCCTCAACGGCGTCATCAAGCTTCCCGAAATGCTCGGCAGCGCCGAACTCCGCGGCATCACCGACTGGTCCCGAGGCCTTCTTGAAGCCAGAACCGAACAGCTCGACGCCTCCTTCAAGGGTGAAGTCCGCGGCCGCCGCACCGAATTCGCAGGGCACGCCGACAGGATCGCACTGACGCGCGAAAACGCCTCGCTCTCCAATGTCGCCGCCTCCCTGAAGCGCGGTGAAGAGACGCTGCTCGAGCTTTCCTCCCCCGCCGTCACGCTCGACAGGCACACGCTTGACACCCCCGTCCTGACGACGGCCCTCACCGTCATGTCCCCCGAAGGCTCCCTGACCCTTTCCGCCTCCTCGGCCCTCAAAGCCGACTTCGGTGCACGTCGCCTCGAGGCTCCGTCCATCACGGTCGCCGCAAGCGAAAGGGCCGCAGGCGCAACGACCGCCTCGAATGCCGGCTCCCTTACGGGCAGCCTTCTCTGGAACGCCTCTTCGGGCGAGGGACGCGCCGAATTCGACGGCACTCTTCAGGGCACGCCCGTTACGCTGGACCTGTCCGTCTCGAACGCCGTGCCCTTCACGGCCGACCGTGCATTCTTCCCGCACAAGTTTGCGGCAATCCCCCGTCTCACGGGACGCGTATCCCTTGGAGAAATCGCCCTCAAGACAGCCGTCGGCCTGATGTCCTCCGAAACGCTCCTCAAGGACGTCGAGTCGGCCGTGGACTTCAACGTCATGCTCAAGTCTCCCCATGCAGGCAGGCATGAAGCGACCGGACGTCTCGTCACCGCCGCAGGCAAGGCCTACGTGGTCGACGGCAGCCTGAAGCTTCCCTCCGCGCCCGTTCCCTTCGACGCCGACCTTGCCGCAGACGGCACCTGGCACATCCGCAGCCAGTGGAGCGGCGTTGACGCAGGAGACCTTCTCCCCTCCATCCTGAGCGGTCCTCTCTCGGGATCGCTCGACGCCTCCGGGCAGCTCAAGGACGCCTCGAAGAGCGTCGCCGAAGTCAGGCTTGAGGCACGCGACGGCGAGTTCCTCGGCGCCGACCTCGAGCAGGCCTCGAAAATCATGCGTGAAGTCCAGCCCGAGGCCCTTCCCACAAGCGCCTTCCTGCGCGCAAGCCGCACGGCCTTCACCGCGCTATCCTGCGAACTCTCCCTCAACGGCGGCGCTTGGACCGTCAGGAACGGTTCGGCCGAAGGCTCGAACTGGAAGGCCGCCTTCACGGGCGCCTACGGACACATCGACGGCCGCGTCGACTTCACCACCGACAATGGCTCCGCCTTCTTCACGATGCCCGCCCGCATCCAGGCCGACCCCGTCCTCTGGACGCCAGACTGGACGGCCGCCCACGCCTCCGCCCGCGAACACGTCGGCGAGCTACCCTGGACGGCCGGCAACTTCAAGGACCGCCTCCGTCAGGGACTTGAAAACTGGTGGAACAACCTCGATGCGTCCGAGCTGAAGCTCCCCGAATTCAACACCGAGGACTTCAGCCTCCCCGAGTTCAGGCTGCCCGACATCGAGCTTCCCGACTGGGCGAATGAATTCATCGGCAAAGAAAAGGCGCCGGAAAACTCCGACGCTCGCAACCCCGTCTGACGAACGTTACAAGCCCGTCACCTTCATCGCCGCCTCCACCCGCTTTCTGAGCTCGAGGCGGCGATGCTTTTCAAGCAGCATCTCCCTTGTTTCAGGACGGCGGGGATTGGGCACGATGCACTCGCTCACAGGGCAAAGCTCCCTGCACTTGGGCTCGTCAAAGAAGCCCGCGCACTCCGTGCAGCGGCCGCCGCGGATGCGAAAGACGCCGTTGTCCTCCACAATGGCCTCGTTGGGGCATTCCGGCAGGCAGACGCCGCAGGAAATGCATTCGTCAGTAATCATCAGCGCCATCATCTACTCCTTCTTGTCAGCGCATGCCTCAATCAGTGCCTCGAGCACCTCGGGCGTCACGAAGCGGGCCGCATCCTTCGGCGAGAGCTGTGCAATCTCCCTGACGAAGGTCCCACTCACGAACTGGTACTGATCCGAAGGCGTCAGAAAGATCGTCTCGACGTCCGGCATCAGCTGCCGGTTCATGCCAGCCATTTGAAATTCATACTCAAAGTCACTCACGGCCCTCGCGCCGCGAATAATCACGCCTGCACCGCAGGCGGCGACGAAGTCCTTGAGCAACCCGTCGAAGGGCTGCACCGTCACGTTTTCGAACTCCCTGCAGATCCCGCGGGCAAGAGCCACGCGGGTTTCGAGCGAAAGCATCGGACGCTTCTTGCGACTTTCCGCAACGCCCACCACCACATGATCGAAGATGCGGGAGGCGCGCCTCACGAGATCAACGTGCCCGTTCGTCATGGGATCGAACGTACCCGGATAGACTGCCGTCGTCATTTCCTGCTCCTCTTCTCTTCCTTGGACAGGCGTACGAGCCCCGCCATGCCGCTTCCCGCTTTGGCAAGCAGCTCGAAGCGCACGGCGCCCGCACTGCCCGAGCGCACGCGGACGACGCCGAGGGACTCGAGCGCCTCGTCGGAGAGCAGCTCCGTCGGCGACTCCACGTAGAGAAGGCCCTCTTCCTTGAGCGCCCCGAACGCGGCGCGTGCGGCCTTCACCTGCATGTCGAGACTGAAGGGCGGATCGATGAAGATCACGTCATAGCTTCGGGGCGCGTCCTGCAGAAAGCGGAAGGCATCGGCCACGCGCGCCTGCTTGTGATCGTCGGCACCGAGTCGCGTGAGCGCCTGGCGGATTCCCGCAATGCCCTGACGATGGATATCAAGCCAGTCGACGTAATCCGCACCCCTGCTCGCGGCCTCCAGCCCCATGGCGCCGGAACCGGCAAACATGTCGAGCGCATCGCATCCCTCGAGGGTTCCGAAGAGGTGCGTGAGCCAGTCGAAGACGGTCTCCCTCACCCGCTCGGAAGTGGGGCGAAGCCCTTCGGCACAAGCAACGGGAACGACGCTGCGCTTCCACTTGCCTGACACAATTCGTACGCTTCCCGCTCCCCGAACGGGCGCGGGCGTTGCTAAACTTGAGTTACTTGCGCCCAGGCGCCTTGAATTCTTTCGAACTGCCATTAGAGAAATATGACTGGATCTTCCGAGGGATGGTTTTCCCGATTAAAAAATGGTCTTGCCAGAACGCGCGTCAATATCGTCGGCCTGTTTTCGGGCGGCGTGATCGACGACGACTTTCTTGAAGAGCTCGAATACGCACTGATCACGGCCGACGTCGGCGTGCAGGCGTCGACTCGTATCCTACAACGTTTGCGCGACACCATTAAGCTCAAGGGCCTCAAAACGCAGGACGAAGTTCGCCTTGCACTTCGAGATGAAATCGCCCGCATGCTCGCGCCGGCGCAGCGCGAGCTCGACATCGAGCAGGCGCATCCCCTCGTCATCATGATGACGGGCGTCAACGGCGCAGGCAAGACCACCTCCATCGGCAAGATCTCCAAGTACCTGAGCCAGCGCGGCAAGAGCGTCCTACTCGCCGCAGGCGACACGTTCCGAGCCGCCGCCCGCGAACAGCTCGCCGTCTGGGGCGACCGCAACCAGATCGAAGTCATCGCCCAGCAGGGCGGCGATCCTGCCGCAGTCGTCTTCGACGCCGTGAGCGCAGGCAAGGCGCGCGGCACCGACGTCGTCATCGCCGACACCGCCGGCCGCCTGCCCACCCAGATCAACCTCATGGAAGAGTTGCGCCGAATCCGCCGCGCCCAGGACAAGGCCATGACCGGCGCTCCGCACGAGGCGATTCTCGTCGTCGACGGCACCAATGGTCAGAACGCGCTTACCCAGGTGAAGGCCTTCGACGCCGCGGTCGGCCTGACCGGCCTCATCGTCACGAAACTCGACGGCACCGCCAAGGGCGGCGTGCTCGTCGCCATTACACAAATGCGTCCCGAAAATCCCCTGCCGATCTACTTCATCGGCGTGGGCGAAGCCATCGACGACCTGCAGCCCTTCAATGCGGTGCAGTTCGCCAATGCGCTCGTCGGACTCGATCCCAACACTCCCGCTACAGCCCCGGAATAATCAATTAAAAATGGAGCACACAAGATGCTTTTAGGTGCAGTTGATCTTGGAAGCAACAGCTTCCGCGTAGAGATCGGCCGTGTTGACGGCGACCGCATCGTCACTCAGAGCTACTGGAAGGAAACCATTCGCATGGCCGCGGGCTTCGACAAGAACGGAGCCCTCACGCCCGAGATGCAGGAGAAGGCACTCGCCGCACTGAGCCGCTTCCACGAAAAGCTCGCAGGCCTTCCCGCCACCCAGGTGCGTGCCGTCGGCACGCAGGCGTTGCGCGAGGCCGCGAACTCCTCCGAATTCCTTCCCAAGGCTGAAGCTGCGCTCGGCTATCCCATCGGCATTCTGAGCGGCCACGAAGAGGCCCGCCTCGTCTTCAAGGGCTGTGCACGCACGTTGCCCCCGTCCGACAAGCGCCGTCTCGTCGTCGACATCGGCGGCGCGAGTACGGAGTTCGTCGTCGGCCAGGACCTTGAGGCCCAGGAATACGAGAGCTACCACGTCGGCTGCGTGAACACGTCGATGAAGTTCTTCGCCGACGGCGTCATCACCGCCGAAAAGCTCGACAAGGCAATCGTCGCCTGCTGCGCCGAGTTCAGCGAAGGCGAGCACAAGTTCAACGACACCAAGTTCGACGAAGCCTACGGCTCCGCCGGCACCTTCGGCGCCGTTTCCGACATCTGCGTTGCGCAGGGTTGGAGCGACGGCGAAGTCACGCCCGAGCATCTTGAAAAGATCCGCGCGCTTCTGCTTCGCGCCGGGAACATCAACAACATCCAGTTCCCCGGCCTCAAGCCCGACCGCCGCGAAGTCATCGCTGGCGGCTATGCCGTCCTCACCGCCGTCTACCGCACCGCAGGCATCAAGTCCATGCGTCCCGCCAGCGGCGCCCTTCGCGTGGGTCTTCTCTACGAACAGCTCGGCATCGTCCAGAACCGCGACACCCGCGACATCAGCGTCGACGCGATCATCCGCACCTGCGGCGTGTCCCGCGAGCAAGCCGACATCGTCGCAGGCTACGCCGTTGAATTCCTCCGCATGCTCGACCCCGGCATCGATCCCGCCGCCCTCAAGCGCCTGCGCTGGGCCGCGCTCATGCATGAAGTCGGCACGACGATCTCGACGAGCCGCTACCACCGCCACGGCGAATACATCGTGAGCAATGCGGACCTGCCCGGATTCACGCGCACCGACCAACAGTACATGGCTAAGCTGATCCTCGCCCAGCGAGGCGGCCTCGGCAAGGCCGAAGACTTCCTCAAGTCCCAAGCCAACACCCGTCAGGTGCTCGCCATGCGCCTTGCCGTCATCTTCGCGCATGCCCGCAAGCCCGCGCCGCTTCCGCTCATCACGATCACCCGCAGCCTCAACAACTCGGTGCTCAACATCGCCATCGACCGCACCTGGCTTGAACAGCATCCCCTCACCGCCTACATGCTTCAGCAGGAGGCGGATGACTGGAAGAAGGTCGGCCGCGTGATCACCGTGACCACCTTCTGAGAGGTCTCATGTCCGAAACCGAAGCACCCCTCCTGCAGCTGAACGGCGTGAGCGTCGTCTACGACGGTCATGCCGTCATCGACGACCTCAGTCTTGAAGTCGGACGCGGCGAATTCGTCGTCATTCACGGCAGCACGGGGTGCGGCAAAAGCACCATCCTCAGGCTCTTCGCCGGTCTCATCGACCCGACGAAGGGCGAAGTCGTCGTTGCGGGAGACCGCATTGACGAGTTCGACGAGGCCCAGCGCCGATGGCTCAGGCGCTCCATGGGCCTCATGATGCAGGAGGAGCTTCTACTTGAGGACAGGACCGTTCTCGAAAACGTCATGTTGCCTGCGCTCGCAGCGGACGAAACGGCACAGGAAGCGCGCCGCAGGGCGCTTCTGGCCCTCAACAAGTGCGGCGCCGCTGATCTCGCCGACCTTCGTCCCTCGAGCCTCTCAGCTGGCCAACGCCAGATCGCCTGTCTGGCCCGCGCCGTCGTCAACCGTCCCGTGCTCATCCTTGCCGACGAGCCCGCGACGCACCTCGACAAGACGAACGCCCAGACGCTCATCAACCTTCTGAGCGCCTTTGCCCTCGCGGGCGTCACCGTCGTCGCCGCCACGCACCAGCATCTGACGCCGGAGGGCTGCCGTTCGCGCGAAATCACGCTCTCCGCGTCCAACAGGGGAGGCGCCGCATGAGCTACGCCTCCTCGCGCGCCTGGGCGCTCAAGGAAACCTTCAGGGGCTTCCGCCAGAACTTCAGCCTCTTCTCGCTCGCGACCTTCCTGTCGGCGCTTGCGCTTTCCATTCCGCTCTTCATCTCGACGATCTTCTACGAGCTCGCCGAGCCCATCAGGCAGATTCCGACTTCCGTCGAAATCACCGTCTTCACGAAGTCGGGCACGGACATGGAGAAGCTCTCCAAAGCCGTGGCCGAAATCGAAACCATCGAGCGCGTCTCGCTCGTGCCCAAGGACGAGGCCATCCGAAGCCTGAATGAACATCTCGGGCTCAAGGACAAGGCGGTCAAGCACAATCCCCTTCCCGACATCCTGATCGCCACCGTCAGCAGCAGCACCTCGCCCGCAGGCGTCGACGCCGCCGCAGGCCGCATCGAAAAGATCGAGGGCGTGGACATGCTCGCCTACGAGACCGACTGGCGCGAAAAGCTCGACGCGCTCTCCAACGCGGCGCGTCTTGGCCTCCTCTGCCTCGGCATCGTCGTGCTCACGCTCGTCATGCTGGTTGTCGCCGCCTCCATCAGGCTCACGACTCTTTCCGTTCAGCCGCAGATGAAGGCCCTCTATCTTTTCGGCGCCTCTCCGTCCTTCGCCATGCGTCCGATCGCCTGGCGCGGCTTCATCCTGATGATGTCGGCAAGCCTCGGCGCCATTGCCATCACGTACGCAGGCCTCGCAGTCCTCGGCCACCCGATAGCCACCGTCGCCCGCCTCTACGAGGTCGAGCTCGCGCTTGCGCTTCCTCCCGTCGACTGGTGCGCTGGCTTCGTGATCATCTGCAGCCTGATCGGCTACATCATCGCCCTTCTTTCGGCTCAGGACGCCTGGCGAAAGGCCCGCCGCTGACCCTGTTTCGAGAGACCGAGCATACGATTTTTTTCCGGATTGGGCGCGCCGATCGGTGCTACCATACAGTCTTTTCCGAATTTTCGGCTCCGACTCACCCACAAATGACTGAGAAACCCAAAGGCACAGCCCTCGTCGCATACAAGGCACCCTCCGTACCGGCGCTCGTCGGTCCGCTCGGAGACCTCGAAGCCTTCATGCACGCAGCCGAGCGTGCTCCGATCCTGACGCCCGAGGAGGAACGGTCCCTGGCCGTCCGTCTTCGCGACGACGGTGACGTGGAGGCCGCCCAGCGGCTCATTCTCAGCCATCTCCGCCTAGTCATCTCGATCGCCCGAGGCTTTCTCGGATACGGCCTGCCCTATGCGGACCTCATTCAGGAAGGCAACATCGGCCTCATGAAGGCCATCCGCCACTACGATCCGGACCGCGGCGCTCGCCTGATGACCTTTGCCGTGCACTGGATCCGCTCGGAAATTCAGGAATACATCATCCGCAACTGGCGAATCGTCAAGCTCGCCACCACGAAGAACCAGCGCAAGCTCTTCTTCAATCTGCGCCAGATGAAGGAGGATCCTCAGACGGCCCTCACCAACAGTCAGGCCGAACACATCGCGCTCGCGCTCGACGTCAAGCCCAAGGAGGTCCTCGAGATGGAGGAGCGCCTCTACGGTCAGGAGACGAGCCTCGACACGCCTTCGAACGCCGACGACGATTCCGACAACGCGTTCACCCCGTCCGACTGGCTCACGCGCGAAAGCGACGAACCCGAAGCCATCCTCGAGGAAAAGGAGCACCAGCGCCTTGAAGGCGAAGGCCTGCAGATGGCCCTGCGCTCGCTCGACGAGCGCAGCCGCCGCATCATCACGGCCCGCTACCTGAATCTCGACAAGGAAGGCAACAGCAAGGCCGTCACGCTGCAGGAACTTGCCAACGAGTTCGGCGTCTCGGCAGAGCGCATCCGCCAGATCGAGAAGCTCGCCATCCAGAAGATGCGTCAGACTCTTGAGCAGGCCCACTATTCGGAATAGTCTCCAACATGTTCAACGTCGTTCTGGTTCATCCCGAAATTCCGCCCAACACGGGCAACGTCATCCGCCTCTGCGCCAACACGGGCTGCACGCTTCACCTTGTGAAGCCGCTCGGTTTCTCCCTTGACGACAAGCACATGAAGCGCGCGGGGCTCGACTATCACGAGTACGCGACGATCCGCATCCACGAATCGTGGGAGGCGTTTCTCGAGTCCGAGCATCCCGACGTCTCCTGCATGTACGCCATGACGACGCACGGCTCGCATCCGTTTGCGGACTCGAGCTTTACGCCGGGCGACTGGTTCGTCTTCGGCTGCGAAGGCTCCGGCCTTCCCGAAGGCATCCGCAACTCCTTCCCCGAGGCGCAGCGCATCCGCCTGCCTATGCGGCCGAAGAACCGCAGCCTCAACCTGAGCAATGCCGTTGCCGTCACCGTCTTTGAGGCATGGCGTCAGAACGGCTACGACGGCGGCATCTGAACCCGCCGTCCAAGAATCGGACAAGAAAAAAGGGCATCCCACGCGGGCGCCCTTTCTCTTGAGCGGTACAGCAGGCGTCAGCCTGCCTGCATCAGTCGAGTTCCTTGTCGAGACCGTGCTCGACCGCGTAGATGGCGGCCTGAACACGGCTCGAAAGGCCTAGCTTGCGCAGGCAGCTCTGAACATGGACCTTGACCGTGCTTTCGGCAAGATTCATGGCGCGGGCGATCTCCTTGTTGGAGACGCCGCGGGCAAGCCAGGCGAGCGTTTGGCGTTCGCGACGCGTGAGCGCCGTCATTTCCATGTCCTGCGCGTTACGCGGTTCAGGATCGGCAAAGCGGTTGACGAACTTCGTCATCATCTGCGGCGCAATGATGCTTTCGCCGTTGTAGGCGGAGCGAATGGCGCGAAGCAGGTAGTCCTGATCGATCTTCTTGAGCAGATAACCGCGGGCGCCCAGACGCAGGCATTCCGCGAGGGTCTCGCAGTCCTCGCTCACCGTGAGCATCAGAACCGCCAGGCCGGGATGGGATTCATGAATCTGGGCCATGGCCTCGCAGCCGTTCATGCTCGGCATGTCCACGTCAAGCAGAACAACGTCAGGATCCAGCTGTTCGACAAGCTTGACGCCTTCCAGACCGTCGCTGGCCTCGCCAATCACCTCGAAGTCAGGCTGCCTCTGAAGAAGGGCCTTGACACCGCTGCGAAACAGCGTGTGGTCATCGACCAAAATAATGCGGATGCTTTGAGTCATTTTTTTCAATCCCGAGAGCGGCTCCGACTCAAATGCGGCAAGGCGGGGCTGCTTGGCAAATTCGGAGTCGAACAATTTTTGAACAGTCTTTCCATTGTACCAACATCACCCGCCGCATTTTGCTTAAGAACGCCTGCTCGCCAACACCTGAAAAAACGAAAGGCAGCCCGAAGGCTGCCTTTCGCCGGCGAATCAAAGTACCGATCAGGCCTGAGCGGCGCCTTCGGCTTCAGCCTGAGCCTGGGCGAGACGCTGCTGGTAAAGAACTTCAAAGTTCACTTCAGGCAGATGGACCGGCGGAACATTGGCGCGGTTCATCAGGTCGGCGAGGTTGGCGCGGAGGTACGGATAGACCATGGCCGGGCAGACGACATTCGTGACATGCTGCAGGGCCTCGACCGGAATGCCGTGGATGGCGAAAAGACCAGACTGCGTGCCTTCGACGAGGATAATCACCTTGTCGGCGGCCTTGACCGTGATGGTGCCGCGGACGGTCACGTCGTAAAGGGCTTCGGCAACCGTCTTCTGGCTGACTTCAAACTTGATGTCGACCTGCGGCTGTTCCTGCTGGGCCTGCAGAAGGATTTCAGGAGCATGCGGCATTTCAAGGGAGGCGTCCTTGAGGTAGCAGCGCTGAAGCTGGAACACGGGTTCCGGAGCGGCTTCCTGCTGGGGCTGCTGATTATCCTGGTGCTGGGCGTTTTCGTTTTCTGCCATTTTGGATTCCTTGCCCGGCGGCCTCGCGGGCAACCGGAATTAAACAACTGACGAGAATGCCCGGCGAACCCTTTCGTCAGGCACTTTATTTGGATATGGGGATGATTTCGAATTATTCAAGCGGCATCTTGGCCTGCAGCCAGCCGACGATGCCTCGCTCGAGGATGGTCACCCGTTGGAAGCCCACGCCGCGAAGCAGTCGGGCGACGGGACGGGAGCCCGCGCCGGTCTGGTCAACGAGGATCACGGGGCGCTCGCGCTTGAGCTTGCCGAATTCGTTCTGGATCTGGTCGGCGGGAATGTTGCGGCTGTTGGCGATGTGTCCCTTCGCGAAGTCGGCCGCCTTGCGGACGTCGACGATCTGGGCACCCTGGCGATTGATGAGCTCGGTCGCCTGAGCGGGCGAGACTTCGGGAGCGTAGCGGCGGGTGTTGATGACGGGAATGAGAAGACCGAGGACGGAAACCGCGATCACGACGATCAGCAGGCTGTTGTCAATGAGAAACTGCGACATGTTTATTGCGTTCGATTATGGATCGGAAGCCCCCTGATCCCCGCACTCTGACGAGTGCCGCCGGAGCAGAGGCGAATCCAATGATTGTAGACGAGATGCACACTCATCGGGCTCTTTTGCCGCTATGATGAGCATCATGGAAAGCGCGAACTTTCCTTTTGTTTTGCTTTTGTTTTTGCCTAGCCGATCCACGCCGTACTTCGCACCGTGAAGCCCTTCCGTCTGAAATTCCTCTGCACCGCCTGCCTTGCCGGCGCATTGTGGCTCTCCCCGATGCACGACGGCTCGGACGCGCTTGCCGCCTCCGCCCAGCAGAAGGCTGCCCAGGAAAAGAAGCGCGTCGAGGGCCAGCGCGCCAACATCGAGCAGAAGCTGCAGAGCCTGCAGGCCGAGCTCGATGCACGCGAAGCGCGCAGCGAGGAGGCCAGCCAGGCGCTCAAGACCGCCGATCAGGCCATCTCGCAGGCCAACCGAAAGCTTCGCGACCTTCGCGAGGAAAAGCGCGGGGTCGAGGACGAGCTAGCCAAGCTCCGCAAGAGCGGCAACAACGTGGCCGACAATCTCAAGGACGCTGAAAACACCGTCGCCCAGATCGCCAAGGCTCAGTACATCAACAGCAGGCGAAGCCACTGGCAGAACCTGATCGGAGGCATCAACCCGAGCACGCTCGCCAGTGACAAGGGCAAGCTCGAGTATCTGGCCCGCACGCAGCAGGCGGCTATCGACGATCTTGAAGAGCGTCAGAGCAACATCCGCAACCTCTCCGAAAAACACCTCAAGCAGCACCACGAGCTCGCACGCATCCAACAGGAGGAGGAAAAGGAGCGCAAGTCCCTTCTCAAGGAGAAGCAGGAGCGCCAGCAAGCCTACGGCAAGCTTCAGTCCGAGATCAAGTCGCGTCAGGCCCGCATCGACAAGCTCAAGAAGGATCAGGCGCGCCTGAGTTCACTTGTGGCCGCAATCGACGCGCGCCTCGAAAAGGAACGCCGTCAGGCGGAGCAGGTCGCCAAAAAGCAGGCCATCCGCCCGCCGTCCAAAAAGCAGAACGCCTCCTATGCGCCGCAGGTCGGCAGCTTCGGCAAGCTCAAGGGACGCCTGACCCGTCCCGTCAAGGGCACCGTGGTCGGCCGCTTCGGCACCGAGCGTCAGGATCAGCCGGGCACCACCTGGCAGGGCATGCAGTTCCGGGCACAGGAAGGCTCGGAGGTTTCCGCCTGCGCAGCCGGCAAGGTCGTCTTCTCCGACTGGCTTCGCGGCTTCGGCAACCTCATCATCATCGACCACGGCAATACATATATGTCGATTTATGGCAACAATGAATCGATCTTCACGAACGTGGGCGACACCGTCAAACAAGGCGAAACAATTAGTTCCGTAGGCATTTCGGGAGGCCTTGGCGAGCCGGGCTTATACTTTGAGCTCCGCTACAAGGGCAAGCCGATCAATCCCCAGCCCTGGCTGAAACCGTAACCCATCCCGCCCCATGAGGAAGCCCTCCTCTCCAGTCGGGCACCTAAAAATCATCATGCACAAGCTTCGATCCGTCACCCTGCTGTGCGCAGGCATCTGCGCCGGCGTCCTCTCCACCGTCGGCATTACCGCGTACGCCGAAAAACAGTCGGCCGCGCCCCTGCCCCTTGCAGAGATCCGCCAGTTCACGAGCGCCTTCAATGCGATCAAGGACTTCTACGTTGACGACGTCTCAGACGCCAAGCTCCTTCAGTCCGCCGTCGACGGCATGGTGAGCGGTCTCGATCCTCACTCGAGCTTCCTCGACGTCGAGGGCTACAAGGACATGACTGAAAGCACTCAGGGCTCCTTCGGCGGCCTCGGGCTTGAAGTGACGAAGGACCCCGCGGGCGTTCGCGTCATCTCCCCGATCGACGACACGCCCGCCGCACGCGCAGGCATGCGTGCAGGCGACATCATCACGCGCATCGACGGCAAGTCGGTGGCGGACATGTCCCTCAATGCGGCCGTCAAGCTCATGCGCGGTCAGCCCAACACCAAGATCGAGCTCGTCGTGGCCCGCAAAGGCGCCAACAAGCCGCTCAACTTCTCGCTCGTCCGAGCCCTCATCAAGACGCAGTCCGTCAAAATGAAGAAGCTCGACGAAAAGGTGGGCTACATCCGCATCTCACAGTTCCAGGAGCGCACGGCCGAGGATCTCTCGAAGTATCTCGACGAACTGGCCAAGGACGGTCATCTCGAAGGCCTCGTGCTTGACCTGCGCAACGACCCGGGCGGCCTGCTCCAGGCAGCCATCGGCGTCTCCGCCGCCTTCCTGCCGAAGGGCTCCGACGTTGTTTCCACGAAGGGACGTCAGGCGCAGTCCGACTACACCTTCAAGGCGGTCGAAGCCGACTACCGCGCGGGCAACGCCGTCAGGGCGCTCTCCGACCTGACGCCTGTCGCAAAGAAGGTGCCCATCGTCGTCCTGATCAACTCCTCGTCCGCCTCCGCCTCCGAAATCGTGGCGGGCGCCCTGCAGGACCACAAGCGCGCGACCATCATGGGCGACCGCTCCTTCGGCAAGGGCTCCGTGCAGACCATCATGCCGATGAAGTTCGGAGACAAGACCGTCGCCGTGAAGCTCACGACAGCACGCTACTACACGCCGTCGGGCCGCTCGATTCAGGCCAAGGGCATCATCCCCGACATCTATGTCGACGACACTCCGAAGGGCAACTACCCCTCCTTCCAGATCCGCGAGGCCGACCTCACGCACCACCTGATCAATCAGGATGAAAATAAGGATGAGAAGGACCTGCTCAAGGATCTGCCCTACGATGACGAGGAAGGCGAAATCCCCGACTACCAGTACATGTTCGGCGACGACAAGGACTGGCAGCTCCAGCAGGCCGTCAATTTCCTCAAGAACAAGCCCGTGGCCGAATCCAAGTACCGCGGCAAGTCCCGCGACCTGGTGAAGAAGCTCAAGGCCGAAGCGGCGGCCGAAAAGCTCAAGGCTGATCGAGCCAAGGCCTCCAAGATGGAGAAGAAGGCCGAGGACGCCAAAGCTGACAAAGCTGAAGACGCCAAGACCGAAAACTAAGTCGCACTGACCAAAAAAGGAGGCCGCGAAACTATCCGCGACCTCCTTTTTCCATCTTCTGTCTCCCTGCTCAAGGCTTCAAGAAGAGCTCCGTATCGGAGCTGCTCTTGAGCCCGGGGCGCACCTTGAAGCCCGTCAGCACAAAACGCTGCCACTGGCCGAGCACGGACGCCATCAGGAGGGACGCCCTGCCGGACGCATCGAAATCGGCAGGAAGCGCACCTTCGGCAACGGCCGTGCGGTAACTCAGCTTCAGCCCCGCCTCAAGGGCGAGATGCAGTCGGCTGACGCGTTCGATGAGCCTGGGATCCTCGTAGATGAGAACCTGCCCCGTCATGACTCGCGTGATGCCGGGATTGGCGTCGGCAAACTGCAGCATCACATTCACGCTGGCCCTCACCTGATCGAGGCCGGACATGCCCTCCGACGCACGGATCTGCCCCGTCAGCCCCATCAGGCTTTCCTCGGCAAAATCGATCAGTGAGTCAAACATGTCCGCCTTGTTCTTGAAGTAGCGGTAAAGAAGGCCCTCGCTGATGTCCATCACCTCGGCAATGCGCGCTGTGGTGATCTTTTCAAGCGTTGCTTCGTTGAGCATGCCTGCAAGGTGCTGCAGGACTTTCTGGCGGCGCTCTCCCTTCGTGCGTCGATGGGAGAGCGTAACTTCGACGGCATCCGTCATGATGTTCTTTCTTCTACAGTGCTGAAGTCTCGGGAAAGCGTAAGTTTACAGCGTCGGCTCGAACGGAGCCCAGGCCAGCGGTCGGTTCGACTGAGCGGCAAGCGCATCAAGCGCCTGCCTCACCTCGAGGACCTTTCCCACGGCCGCCCCCGCCCTGCTCTGCAGGAACGCACGCAGCGCCCCCCGCCAGGACGTGTCGACAGGCTCCCACAGCACGGATGCAGTTTCGGCCGGCAGCTTCGCCTCACGGCACGCAAGCTTCAGGGCCTCATCCATTCCGCCCTGAGCATCCGCCAGACCGAACTTGACGGCCTGAGCACCCGTCCAGACGCGGCCTTGGGCGACGCGCTCGACCTCCTCAACGGACATGCCGCGGGACTCGGCCACCAGCTTCTTGAAGTCCGCGTACGTACGGCTTACGCCTCCCTCGATGAGTCTGCGTTCCACATCGCCGGGCGCCGCAGCAGGATTGCCGAAGTCCGCAAGCGGCGTCGTGCGGTAGCCGCCGCGTCCCACCTTCAGCTCCTCACGAAGTCCCTCGGCGTGCACGCTCATCGCAAAGACGCCGATCGAGCCCGTGATGGAAAGCGGATCCGCCACAATGCGGTCCCCCGCCGTGGCGATCCAGTAGCCGCCGGAAGCCGCGGTGTCGCCCATCGAGATGATGACAGGGTTCCCCGTCTTCTTCTTGTACTCAACCAGACGAGCACGAATCAGTTCCGCCGCAACCGCATCACCGCCGGGACTGTTGACGCGCACGACGAGGGCCTTGACCTTGGGATCCGTCTGAATTTCATCGATCACGCCATTGATGCCGTCGGGCGTCATGCCACCAAGCTCGGGCATGCCCGTGATCTCACCCTCCGCAATGAGGACGGCCACTGTGTCTCCCGCAGAAACGGTCTCTGTCGCGGCCAGATAGGCCGTGGCGTCAATGGCCTTGAGGTCCTTCACCTGACCGCCTGCATACTTGTCGGCAAGCTTCTGAAGATAGGCATCTCGCGTCTCAAGCTCGTCGATGAGTCCCGCCTCCCTGAAGAAAACGGAGAGCGACTTTTCCGCCGTTCCGTCCTTCGCAATCCCGGCGATGAACTTCTCGACCGTGCCGTTGACCAGACCACGACGAGCCTCGAGACGGCTCACAAGCCCCGCCCAAGCGTCGTCCATGTAACTCTTCTGGGCTGCAAGACTTTCCGCCGAAGGCCTGCCCGACGTAAAGATCTCGGGAGCGCTCTTGAAGGCGCCCGCCTTGTGCACCTCGACCTCAAGCCCCGCAGCGTTCAGAAGCGGTCCCCAGTAGAACGTCGTGGCGGAAAGCCCCTTGACGATGGCATCCCCCATCGGATGAATGCCGACGTGATCGGCATGCGCCGCGACCAGATACTGCGGTTGCGTGTACGAAATACTCCATGTCCAGACCTGATGCCCGCTCGTCTGACGATAGCGGTCAATCGCGGCTCCGATTTCACGAATGGAGGCCATGCCCGCTCCCGCCAGATCGTCGACACGAAGCACGACGCCCGCGATGCGGTCGTCATGCGCCGCCCTGTCGAGCGCATCAACGACGTCCGCAAGCCTCGTATTCTCTTCAAAGGAATCCTGCCCGAACATGGACAGCATGAACGACGGCTCTGCAGGACCGCTCTCCTTCACTTCTCCGACCAGGTCAATGCGAAGAAGCGTTCCCTTGGGCAGGTTCGGCGCCTCCGAGGCCACCCAGAAGACGACCGCCAGCGTGACGAGCGTCAGGAGAAAGAGAAGGTTCACCAGAAGACGGCGTACCCCGTCAAGCAGCGCATAGGCTGCGGCGATGCGTGAGAACATTCAAACACCCATTGCTAAAAATTCTGTCGTCCGGCGTTCCGAACTGAAGGCGGGAAAGCTCCCTGATGTGCCCGATCGTAAAGTCCGCACAGGGACGCACGATGCGGTTGGCAAGCTTGCCGTTCTTCTTGCGGTACCCCGTGCACCAGACCGTCCGGATCCCCTCGGCGTGCGCAGCCATGAGGTTCATCGGACTGTCGTCAACAAAGACCGTGTCGGCGGGAGAAACGCCCCAGCGCCGGCACGTCATCAGAAACATCAGGCGACTCGGCTTCGGACGCCATTGGCCCAGCGCATGCATGTCAGTGCTGGCCACCAGGCCGTCCACAACATGGTCAAGCTCCAGCGCTTCAAGCACGGCCCGGGCATAGTTGCGCGGACCGTTCGTAAAGACGACCTTGCGTCCGGGAAGCCTCTTCACGTCCTCTGCGGGACATCCACTGAATTGGATGTAGAGACGCGGATCAAAATCGTGCGCAAAGCTCAGGAAGTCCCGGGGATCGATGCCATGATGCCTCCAGAGCCCCAGGAACGTGGCGCCGTAAACGCTCCAGTAGTGCCGGCGAAGAGCCGAAGCCTCCTCCCATTCCATGCCGAGCTCTCTGCACATGTATTCGTTCATCAGCAGATGAATCTTGTGGAGCATGCCGCCCGACGCCTCAAAGAGCGTGTCATCGAGATCAAATAGCCACAACTTCGGCATAGGTTTCCTTCTGTTCGAGTCGCAAATACAAAAAACTCGGCAACCGTCCGTCATTTTACGGACAACGATTGCCGAGTTCATGGGAGCGCCCGGGTTTCGGGCGCATCCAGCAGGGTTGACTCCCCGCAGCATCAGTCTCCGTAGAGCTTCTGCTTGAGTTCGCGACGCTGCTGGGCCTCGAGAGAAAGCGTGGCGGTCGGGCGGGCGAGCAGACGGGCGACGCCGATGGGATCACCGGTTTCCTCGCAATAGCCGTATTCGCCGTCGTCGATGCGCTTGATCGCAGCCTGAACCTTCTTCAGAAGCTTGCGCTCGCGGTCACGGGTACGCAGTTCAAGCGCGTGCTCCTCTTCGATCGTGGCGCGGTCGGCCGGATCGGGCACAACCGTCGTTTCGCGAAGATTCACCGTCGTCTGATCAGCATTTGCACGAAGCTCCGCTTCCATCGTCTGAAGGCGGTTCTTGAAAAATGCAAGCTGGCGCTCATCCATGTAGTCGTCTTCCGACATCTTCAGGAGCTCGTCAACCGTCAAAAGTTTAGTCGTGCCCATAACTTCTCGTCTTTGTATTTAGATTGGCATTGTGTGGCCGAACAAAGCGGTGCGGCCGTCAGAAATATGGCTTTATACAGGAAAACTAGACCCTTTGCCAACTGCCCAAGGCCGTTTTATTTCAGTAACTTCCCTGAGAGTCAATCCCGCACCTGCTCCACGCTTCTAGTCCAAACAGGTGGCGAGGCCGCGCTTGATGGCCTCCTCGGGAAGATTGCGCCCGATGAACACAATCTTCGAGAAGGGCTTACGGTCTCCCCACGTATCAAGCACGTCGCTCACGGCAAGCATGTGCACGCCCTGGAAGACGACTCGGCGGTCGGTGCCGCTCAGATAGAGAACGCCCTTGTAGCGAAGCATGTCCTGACCGTAGACGCTCGTGAGCGAAGCGATGTAGCGTTCGAGCTTCATCGGATTGAACGGTCGATCGGACTCATACACAAACGAGTGGATGTCGTCGTTGTGATGGTGCATGTGATGATCGTTGTTGAAGAACGCAGGATCAACATCAAGCACGTCGTTCATGTTGAAGCCCGTGATGTTAAGCACTTCGTCAACAGGGCATTCGCCCATGTTGACGCGGCGGATCGGGGCGCGGGCGTTCATCTGACGAAGACGCTGCTCCATGGCCGCAACTTCCTCGGCCGTGCAGAGATCCGTCTTCGAAAGCAGGATTCGGTCTGCAAAGCCGACCTGATCGCGCGCAGCGGCCTCCTCGTCAAGCGTGGCGGAACCGTGCTTGCAGTCGACGACCGTCACCACGCCGTCAAGACGGAAGAAGGCGGCGACGGCATCGTCCATGAAGAAGGTCTGGGCGACGGGGCCAGGATTGGCAACGCCGCTAGTCTCGATGACGACGTAGTCGAACTTGATCTCGCCCCTGCTGCGACGCAGGCGCAGATCAGTGAGAACCTTGGACAGGTCGCCGCGGATCGTGCAGCAGACGCAGCCGTTGTTCATGTTCACAATCTGTTCCCTGTCCGTCTGAACAAGCAGATCCGTGTCGATGTTCTCCTTGCCGAATTCATTTTCGACAATGGCGATCTTGTAGTTGTGGTTCTCGCTGAGGATGCGATTCAGCAGCGTCGTCTTGCCGGCACCGAGAAAACCCGTAAGAATCGTCACCGGAATGTCCGGCTGTTGTTCTTCAACCATCATTTTTTTATCCTCGTCAATAACGAACCAACCACGGGCGAGCCCGTGGTTATGCATGCAATCAGTCTACGCCTCAAGGCCTCACCAGGAGATGAAGTCCCTTCAGGTATTCGCCTTCGGGGTAGGTCATCAGAAGCGGGTGGTCAATGCCGCCGCCGAAGCGGCCGACGGCCCAAGCGTCCACCTTGGCGTCAAAAACGGCGCCCGCAACGATCTTCTGGAAGAGATCGACGTCCACCGCGCCCGAGCACGAGAACGTGAAGAGCTGGCCGCCGGGCAAAAGGAGCTTCAGACCGTTGAGGTTGATGTCCTTGTAGGCACGGGCCGCGCGTTCGACATGGCGATGGTTCGAGGCGAACTTCGGAGGATCGAGAATCACCAGATCGAACTTTTCGCCCGCATCACGAAGCTCGCGCAAATACGTGAAGACGTCCTTGCAGACAAACTTGGCGCAGTCACCCTCAAAACCATTGCGCCTGGCATTGGCGGCGGCCATGTCGAGGGCCTCCTGAGAGGAGTCAACGGAGACGACTTCGGCCGCACCGCCCTTGAGGAGTGCAAGAGAGAAGCCGCCCGTATAGCAGAAACAGTTGAGCGCGCGCATGCCCCTGCCGTGGACGCGGCGGAACTCCTCCGCGACCTTCTGGGCCGTCAGGCGGCTTTCACGCTGGTCGACATAGAAGCCGGTCTTGTGACCGACGCGCACGTCAACGCCATAACGCACGCCGTCTTCCACGACTTCAATCGCGGCAGGCGGCTCTTCGCCGCGCAGCAGTTCGCTGCGGATCGACAGACCCTCACGCTGGCGCGTGGCCGCGTCGGATCGGTCGAAGATCGTCTTCGCACCCGTGATCTCCATCAGCAGGTCGGCAATCAGCTCGCGATGAGCCTCAACGCCTGCAGACTGGAACTGAGTCACGAGGCAGTCGGCGTACTGGTCGACGATCAGGCCGGGCAGACCATCCGCCTCGCCGAAAACGAGACGCACGGCACTCGTGCGGTCACGCAGACAGGCACGAGCCTCGACGGCGTGACGAAGCTTCCTCTCGAACCAAGAGGCATCGATCACCTCCTCTTCCTTGAAGGACCAGCAGCGTGCGCGGATAGTCGATTCGGGCGAATAGGCTGCCCAAGCGAGGAAACGGCCGTCGAAAGAGACGACGCGAACAGTCTCGCCGCTTGCGGGAGCAGTCTTCTTGGAGTCGAGAACCACCTTTTGAACCGCCGTGTCGTAGACCCACGGATGGCGGCGCAGAAGGGAGCGCTCCTTGGATTTCTTCAGAACCAGATCAATCATGACTTAAATGCCTTCAGGAATAGTGATGACACCTTTAAAAACGGTCGTCGCCGGCCCCGTCATCATGACGGGAGCGTCCGGCGTCTTGAGGCCTTCCCAACGGATGGTGAGCTCGCCGCCACGGGCCTGAAGCGTCACCTCTTCGTCAAACCAACCGCGGCTGATACCCTCGACTGCGGCTGCACAGGCGCCGGTGCCGCAGGCGAGCGTTTCACCTGCACCACGCTCCCAGACGCGGAGCTTGCCGCGTGTACGGGAGACGACCTGCAGAAAGCCCACGTTAACACGGGCGGGAAAGGCAGAAAAATATTCCATCCTGGGGCCGACCTCCGCCACAGGAGCGGCGTCAACATCCTCGACGCGGATCACGGCGTGCGGATTGCCCATCGACAAGGCGGAAAACCAGACGTCGGAACAGGAGAGATGCGCATGATAAATCCTCGAGGCACCTTCCGTGCCGGATTCGAGGCCTTCGGGAACAAAGGGCAACACTTCCGGCGCCTTGCGGGCAGGCCCCATGTTCACCGTCACACGGCCATCAGGCCTCACTTCGGGCTCGATGACGGCCTTCATCGTCTCAACGCGAATGCTCGTCTTGTCGGTGAGCCCCTCTTCACGAACAAAGACGGCGAAACAGCGGGCGCCATTGCCGCACTGTTCGACCTCGTCCCCGTCGCAGTTGAAGATGCGATAGCGGAAATCAACACCGGGAAGCCTGGCACGCTCGACCATCAGCACCTGATCAGCCCCAATGCCGAAGCGACGGTCGGCCAGATAGCGGATGAGTGCAGGCGTAGGCTCGATGTCCTGTCGGATGCCGTCAAGCATCACGAAGTCATTGCCGGCACCCTGCATTTTCGTAAACTTCAGCGTTCTCATTTCAGGTATTCTTTTCAGTCGTTTTTTAATAGAGTGACTGCTCGCCCTCAGGTCGAGTCTTGAAGCGGCGGTGGACCCAGAGGTACTGGTCGGGATATGCACGAATCCATTCC
The DNA here is from genome assembly GCF_001578585.1 of Sutterella sp. KLE1602. Lineage (NCBI taxonomy): Bacteria > Pseudomonadati > Pseudomonadota > Betaproteobacteria > Burkholderiales > Sutterellaceae > Sutterella > Sutterella sp. KLE1602. Next base: position 56,302 of record NZ_KQ968496.1, on the reverse strand, counting down.
TCGAGTTCGGCATTGAGCCTTCGGGTATCCGCTTCGAAGTCGGCCGTCGGGAAGTTCTCCCACGGCTTGGAGATGATGACGTGGTAGCCCTCTTCGGTCATCGTGGCAATGCACCAGAGGACCTTTGCCCTCGTCACTCGCGCAAGACGCGAGACCATCGGCAGCGTGGCTGCCTGTACGCCGAAGAACGGCACGAAAATCGAGTTCTTGATTCCGTGGTCCATGTCGGGCAGGTAATAGAAGGGAAGCCCCTCCTTGATGGCGCGCAACACGGGGCGCAGATCGCTCTCGTTGCTTTTGGCGATGAGGACAGGGTCGGAGAAGCGCTTGCGCCCTGCGAGCACTGCCTCATCCCAGGCAGGATTGCTCTGCTTCTGATAAAGCGACACACCGCGCACGTAGGTGTTGAGCGCAATGCCTGCAGCGTCGAGACCTGCGAAATGCGGTGCCACAACAATGATGGGCTCACCCTTGTTTTCAAGCAGGTTTTCAAGCCCCTCAAAGGTCACGAACTTCTGAATCGTCTCCTTGTCGGATTCCCAAAGCGTGCCGTGATCGACGGCAGCGCGCGCAAGGCGGACATAGACACGATGTGCCAGCGAGCGACGCTCGGACTCGGAAAGCTCGGGAAAGCAGAGCCTCAGGTTCGTCTCGATGACATGGCGACGCTTCGGAATGGCGAGCCAGAGGATTCTGGCAATGACTTTCGCAAGAGCTTCGCGCACGGACATCGGCAGATTCTTCATCGACCGAACCACACGGATCCAGAACTTGGCAAAGAAAACGTTCACTTTTTGTCTCCGGCCTGCTTGGGATGCGCTCCTGCAGGGGTCTTGTAGCGGTTGTAGCTCCAGGCATACTGCTCAGGCATGCGACGAATGACGGCCTCGATCTGGCGGTTCATCGCCTCGGCGTCCTTTTCGGTGTCGCCTGTAAGCGGTTCATCCCACTTCACAGCCTCAATGCGCCAGCCGTCGCCGCTTCTCACGCCCCAGACGAAGAAGCGATCAGCCTTGAACTGATGCGCGACACGCACAGGAAGCGTCATCGTGTAGGCAGGCCTGCCGAAAAAGTCGGCCCAGACGCCCTCCCCCTTGGAAGGAACCTGATCAGGCAACGCACCGAATGTATGTCCCTGCTTCAGGTTGCGGATCATCTTCTTGACACCCGCAATCGTCGTCGGGCAAGCCTGAATGCCGGGAGCCTGACGCGCCTCGCCCACGATCTTTCTGAGAAGACTCACCTTGGGCGGGCGGTAAAGAATGGAAATGCCGCGCCCCGTCCTTGCAAAAAACGTGGCGGCAAACCACACGGGAAGCACCTCAAAGCAACCGACGTGTGGCGTCAGAAAAACAATCGGGCGACCACTGTCAACGGCCTCGCGCACCATTGCCTCGGCTTCCGGCGCGATATGAACACGCTTGAGCACAGTCTCGGCAGGACGGTACCAAACCCAAAGGCTCTCCATGGCCTGTCGGCCCGCATTGCGACCGACTCGTTCATACAGATGAGGATCGTCATAACCAGCCAGCTTCAGATTCTCCATAGCCCGGGCCCTGGTGGCTAGGGACAGCTTGAAGGTCAGGCCTCCGATGCCCGCCCCCACGACCTGCAAAAAACGCAGAGGGAGCTTTGAAAAAAGCTTCAGCAACCAGTCCATGTCTTGCGTCCATTCGAGAGAAGTAATCCAAACAATTAATTTTATCGGATTTAGTCCCAGTCCCGACATGAACCCAATGGGCCTCCACCGCCCATGCAGCCATCATCACCCAGTGCAGACTTTCCATGAAATCAGTGACGACAAGTTCATCTCGCCCGAGGCACGGATGAACATCAACTTCGTCTCACAGGGACTCCGCCGCACGGCGGAACCCGATTCTCAAGCACGTGAACAGGTCGAACCCAAGCACATGAGCCGTCGTCCTTCGACACGATCACGCCACCGGGACTAGGCTGCGAGGCGGTGCCCGATTCCCAAAAACGTGACGGTCTGAACCAAATATAGAGTGCGAAGCTCGCCCGGATGTACCTTGACTGTCGGGAACATACAATCGGGCAACCTCCACGAGGAGAGTATTCCTGCAGGCAGAGAAAAGAACCTGACGACCTTCAGCCAGACAAAAGAAAGCAGATTCACAATAAGGACACGTCACGAACGATGCCACGCTCAGATTCATTCGTGCCTTCAGTGGCACGGAAATCCTGATGGTTGTATTATTCGACGTTCGCCGAGTTAACAAAGACAACTTGCGGGGCGATGACAAATACCGCTAAAGCGTCTTGCGCAATCGACTGGCAGTCGACATACCTCATTGCGTTAGGCGCTGTCCTTCTCATTCCTAATGGAGTATGGCAATGGCCAGCGAATATCTTTTTACTTCCGAATCCGTCAGTGAAGGTCATCCCGACAAGGTCGCGGACCAGATCTCTGACGCCGTCCTCGACGCCTGTCTCGAACAGGATCCCATGAGCCGCGTTGCCGCGGAAACCCTCTGCACCACGGGCCTCGTCGTTCTCGCTGGTGAAATCACCACGGGTGCCAACGTCGATTACATCGGCCTCACCCGCGACGTTCTCAAGCGCATCGGCTATGACAACACCGAATACGGCATCGACCATAAGGGTTGCTCCGTCCTCGTTGGTTACGACAAGCAGTCTCAGGACATCGCTCAGGGTGTCGACAGCGCCGCCGACGACGAACTCAACCTCGGTGCTGGCGACCAGGGCCTGATGTTCGGCTACGCCTGCGACGAAACGCCGACCCTCATGCCCGCACCGATCTACTACGCCCACCGTCTCGTCGAGCGTCAGAGCATTGTGCGCAAGAACGGCTCCTTCCCGACGCTGCGCCCTGACGCCAAGAGCCAGGTGACGCTCCGCTATCGCGACGGCAAGCCGATCGGTTGCGACACGATCGTGCTCTCCACGCAGCATGCCCCTGAAATGTCCGAGGGCAAGCACATGAAGGCTGAGTTCATTGACGAAGTCATTGAAAAGATCATCCGTCCTGTCATGCCTGCCGAATGGCTCAAGGACACCCGCTTCCTCATCAACCCGACCGGCCGCTTCGTGGTTGGCGGTCCGCAGGGTGACTGCGGTCTGACCGGTCGCAAGATCATCGTCGACACGTACGGCGGCTACTGCCCGCACGGCGGCGGCGCCTTCTCTGGCAAGGATCCGACGAAGGTTGACCGCTCCGCAGCCTATGCCTGCCGCTATGTCGCCAAGAACATCGTTGCCGCCGGTCTCGCCTCTCAGTGTCAGGTTCAGGTCGCCTACGCCATCGGCGTTGCCGAACCGATGAACATCACCGTGTTCACGAACGGCACCGGCGTGATCCCCGACGAACAGATCGCCAAGCTCGTGCGCGCTCACTTCGACCTGCGTCCGCGCGGCATCATCCAGATGCTCGACCTGCGCCGTCCGATCTACTCGAAGACCGCCGCCTACGGCCACTTCGGTCGCGAAGAACCGGAATTCACGTGGGAAAAGACCGACAAGGCCGCCACCCTGCGCGATGCCGCTGGTCTCCACTAATCAGCTGACTCCGCAATACTGAAAACCGGCCTGCAGAATTCTGCAGGTCGTTTTTTTATTAGCAGACAAACGCGTATCATTGAAAGACTGCCTTGACGGCGCCCTCCCGAGAGGCGCGTCCGTCCAACCAACCTGATGGAACACACAGACATGAAAAAGCGAGTTCTGACCGGCATCAACACGACCGGCACCCTCCACATCGGCAATTACGTCGGCGCCATTCGCCCGGCCATCCAGGACAGCAAGAATCCGGACGTGCAGAGCTTCTTCTTCATGGCTGACCTTCACGCCCTCATCAAGTGCCAGGACCCTGACCGCATCGAACGCAGCCGCATGCAGATCGCCGCTACGTGGCTTGCCGCAGGCCTCGATCCTGAACGCGTCGTGTTCTATCGACAGAGCGACATTCCTGAAATTCCGCTCCTCAACTGGATGCTGACCTGCTGCACGAGCAAGGGTCAGATGAACCGTGCTCATGCCTACAAGGCTGCAACCGACGCTGCCGTTGCCGCAGGCAAGGATCCTGATGCCGACGTCTCGATGGGCCTGTTCTGCTACCCCATCCTCATGGCCGCCGACATCCTCATGTTCAACGCCAACGAAGTGCCCGTCGGTCACGACCAGATCCAACACCTTGAAATGGCCCGTGACGTCGCCACGCGCTTCAACAATCTCTACGCCAAGCCCGACGAGTCCTTCTTTGTGCTTCCGCAGGCCACGGGCGGCTCTGCCATTGAAGTCCTCCCCGGTCTCGACGGCCGCAAGATGAGCAAGTCCTACAACAACGTGATCCCGCTCTTTGAGGGCGGCCGCAAGGCGCTTGACGAAGCGATCTCCCGCATCGTCACCGACAGCCGTCTGCCCGGTGAGCCCAAGGATCCCGACAGCACCTCGCTCACCGTCATTTACGACGCCTTCGCCACCGAAGAAGAATCCGCCGCCTTCCGTCAGGAACTCCGTGACGGTCTTGGCTGGGGTGAGGCCAAGAAGCGCCTCGCCGACAAGATCGACACCGAAATCGGCCCGATGCGCCAACGCTACGAAGATCTGATGGCTCATCCCGAACAGATCGAGGCCATTCTTCAGCAGGGCGCAGCCCGTGCCCGCGTCTACGCAACGGATCTCATCGCCAAGCTCCGTTACGCTGTCGGCCTGCGCTCCTTCCAGAAACTCGAGACGGCTAGTGCCACCAAGGCTCAAAAGAAGAAGGCGCCTGCCACGCTCTTCAAGCAGTACCGTGAAAGCGACGGCCTCTTCTACTTCAAGCTCACGCACGAAGGCTCCGAACTGCTCGTTTCCGACGGCCTCGAATCCGGCCGCGACGCAGGCCAGTGGGTCGGCCGCCTCAAGAAGGACCCCGCCTCTCTCGCCGAGGCTCCTGTTCACTTCGCTGAAGGCGTTGCCGCCGACAACGTTGTCGCCCTTCTGAAGTCTCTTGCCGAAGACTAAGCTCCGTCCTTGAGCTTCGACGCCTCAAGCGCCGCCGTGCATGTCACAGCGGCGCTGTTGCTTTTAGGATGATCCTTCGCTCCGTTACAACTGCATCAAGCGGCTCGTCAAATGACTCGAAGATCTCTTCGGGCACCCGAAGCTCATCAAAGGCAACTCCAACCGCCAGTGGACGCTGATTGCCGTAGGAGGCCAGATACCTGTCGAAATAGCCTCCGCCATACCCGAGCCGCCTGCACGACTCCGCATAACCCACGCACGGCGCCACAACCATGGCAGGAGGCTTGGAAGCCTCCTCTCCCTGCGGGTACGGAATGCCCGCGCAGTCCTTTCGAAGCTCAGCACCTTCATGCCAAAGCCTGTAGATCATGCAATCCGGACGAGTTTCAGGCAGGTAGATCAGTCCGCCCGTCCGCTTCAGCCAATCCCGAGCAACACTCAGCAATCCGGGCTCCGAACGGATCGGCCAGAAAAGCCCGACGCTTTTGGGACGAGCAAGTTCCAGCATTTCCAAAAACCGCTCTGCAAGCCCGTTGTCGAGCGCAAGAGATTCAAACAATTGTTTCCGTCTCGCCAAAAGAGAAGCGCGGAGGCCTTTCTTGGTTAACATTGCTGTAGTCTCTTCTGTCATTTATACGTCTCCTTCCCTTTGTTCCGCTTTTTACGGAGCTCTTGAAAATGTCGTCTGATGCCTTCAATCCGAAACTTCTGCTTTCAAGCTTGTTCCTGACGGGATATCTTGCCTGCATGACTCCCGGATTTGCAACCGAAGCTCCGCAGACACCGACCGAACAGGAAGCGGCGCTCCTTCTGGCTGCCGATGCAGAAGCCAACAAGCGCTTCAATGAGGCCTGGCAGGCTTACAGGAAGGGCAGGATTGCTACGCTTGAAAACCTTGGCGCCACGCTTGAGGCTCACCCCTTGGGCGACTATCCGAAACTCTGGCAGCTTCTGCTCGAATTCCGTCGCAACAAAGACGATCCGGACACCAACCTGCGCTTCATCAAGTTCATCGAGCGCCATCAGGGGCAGTACCTTGGAGAACAATCCGCATCCGACTATCTGATGACCGCTGCCGATCGAATCAATCCGGTGCTCTTCAATCGCCTCTACAGCCTGCTGCAATGGAACCAGGAAGAGCCGGACATTCTTGCCTGGCACCACTGGTACAACTTCGAGACTACTCCCCGAAAGACGATCGAAGCCTTTGTGCGTGACTCCAAGGTGAAGGGCCGCCCGCTTCGAATGCTGACCGACCGCCTGATAGAACAGAATCCGTCGTGGGCCTGGTCCGCCGTTTTGATCCAGCTGCAGAACCGTCGCTGGCAGGAGGTGCGCTACGTCGTCGAACATGCGCCCGACAAGACCATGCCCGCCTCGGCAAAGACTCTGACCGCGATCCTGAACAATCCGCAGCGCTGGTACAAGAAGAACGCCAAGAACTTCGACAAGCTTCCCGCACGTGTGCAGATCTTCTTCATCATGCGTATGCGAGGCATCGACTTCAAGATGTCGCAGAAGCTCGCAGAAAAGCTCTCTCCCAAGCTCTCCTCTGAATGGCAGAGCTTCCTCTGGGGACAGCTCGCCTACGAAGCCGCCGTCAGCCAGACGGGCGACGGTGCCGCTCTCTTCTCTCGTGCAGGGAATCGCGTCTACAAGAACCCGGTCGTCGTTCAGCCCGACCTGATGGCAGGATGGGCCGCTCGCGCCTACATGCGTGACGGAGACTGGAAAAACGTCGAGAAGGCCATTAGCCGCATGTCCGCCGATGCCCGCGAAAACGAGACCTGGACCTACTGGCTTGCGCGTGCTCATGCCGAACAAGGCCGTCCAGCCAAGGCCAAGCCGCTTTACGAGGCCATCTCGAAAAACCGAACCTTCTACGGAAAGCTTGCCTGTGACGAACTCGGCAAGCCCTATGCAGTTGAAACCTCTTCCGCAGCAGTCACTGAAGAGGAAATCCGTCGCTGGACCTCCGATCCGAGCATCCGAAGAGCCATCGCCTTTTACCAGAACAACTTCTATTTCCTTGGACACGCCGAATGGAACTGGGCTCTACGCAATCAGAAGCCCAGGGAGCTCTATGCCGCCGCAACATTTGCGAAGCAGCAAGGTCTCTTCCACCGCATGATCAACACGGGACAGAAGGCCAGCAAGGACTTCTTTGAACCCGAGCTGCTCTATCCCACGCCTCACAAGGAGCTCATCACGTCGATGAGCGCCCGTCACGGTCTTCCCGACGCCTGGGTCTACGGCCTCATTCGTCAGGAATCCCGCTTCATGTCCGGCGTAAGTTCCGGCGTTGGCGCTCAGGGGCTCATGCAGGTTATGCCGAAAACCGCCAAGTGGCTCATCCGCAAGCTCGATCTCAAAGAACTCAAGGGAAAGCCACTCGTCGATCCCAACACCAACGTTGCACTGGGCACCGCCTACCTGAACATGCTTCGCGAGGACTTCGACGGTAGCTTCGCGCTTTCCAGCGCTGCCTACAACGCAGGTCCCGTCCGTGCGCGCATCTGGCGAAAGACGCTGGAAAAGCCCATGGAGGGCGCCGTCTTCATCGAGTCCATCCCCTATTTCGAAACCCGCGACTACGTAAAGAACGTGCTCTCGAACACATTCATGTATGCTCATCGGCTGAAGGAGGATCTCGGCTCCTTCAAGTCGTTCGTGGGCACGGTGACGCCTTCGGACCCGACGGCCAAGGAGGCCGATCTTCCCTGATCGGGATTTTCTGACCGGACAAGCTTCAACTTATGCAGATTTATACCGTCGGCGGATACGTGCGTGACATGCTTCTTCGTCAGGCGGGCCATGACGTGCCCGCAGGCGGAGACCGTGACTGGGTCGTCGTGGGCTCCACGCCCGAGGAAATGCTTGAAAAGGGCTTCACCCCCGTCGGCGCGGACTTCCCTGTATTTCTTCACCCGAAGACGCATGAGGAATATGCGCTCGCCCGTACTGAGCGAAAAACCGCCCGCGGCTACCATGGGTTTGTATTTCACACAGATCCCGGCGTGACGCTCGAGGAGGACCTCAAGCGGCGTGACCTGACGATCAACGCCATGGCCATGGACGACAGCGGTCGAATCGTCGACCCGTACGGCGGCATGGAGGATCTTCGGAACCACGTTCTTCGTCACGTAAGCGAAGCATTTTCCGAGGATCCCGTCCGCATTCTTCGCGTAGCCCGCTTCAGCGCCAAACTCTGCGACTTCCGCATCGCCGAGGAAACCATGGCGCTCATGACGCTCATGGTCGAGAACGGCGAGGCGGATGCACTGGTGCCCGAACGAATCTGGGCGGAAGTGAGCCGCGGCTTTGCATCGCGCCATCCCCTCAACATGATTGACGCGCTTTCCCGCTGCGGCTTGTGGACGAAGCTCTTTCCTGTAGACCCGGACAACTCCGCCATGCGCGAAGTCCTCTCCAAAGCCGTGTCTGAAGACCTGTGCCTTGATGCGCGCTTTGCCCTCATGACGGCCTTCTGCCGAAATGCAGAAGAAGCTCAGCAAACGGCGGCCAACCTTCGAACCCCCGTCGCCCTGCAGCAGCTTTGCAGCTGCTTCCGCACCTTGCTTCCGCTCTTTGCCGAAGCAGTTGATGCTCAGACTGCAGGGGCTCTGCTTGAGCGCGGTGATGCACTTCGCAGACCTGAACGCATGGCCCTCATGATCCGCATGTGGGAAGTGCTGTCCCCAAAAAACGTGGAGAAACTCCTGAAGGCGTCAGAGCTTTGGTGCGGCGTGAACGCGGGGGCCGTTGCCAAGGCTCAGACCAACCCCAGACTCATTCCCGCCGCCGTGCGTGCCGCCCGCATTGAAGCGCTGCAGCCGCTCTTTGCCGCCTCAGAGAAGACGGGCAACCACGGCCACGATGGCAGTCAGTAAAATCGTGCTCATCAAGGGGATCTCAACCTTGCGGCCCATGACCGTGAAGTTGATGTCCCCGGGAAGGCGTCCAAGCCCCCATCGTCTGAGCGTCGGCACGCACGAGAGCACGACGACAAGCAAGACGAAAATACAGATAATCCATCGCATCAGCGCGTTTCCTTTCAGCTCAAGCTGCCTACAACGGCCGGCCGTTGCACCATGAACAGCCATATTACAGACTTTCTGACCTTCCAATGTCGCAAGATTTTCGTTCGAGGCCTTGTGCTTGACTGCCACATCGGCGCATACGAGCATGAAAAGCACCGCACCCAGAAGGTCACCTTTGAATGCGACGTCTGGATTCCGCTTCAGGACTCCACGAGCAGCTGCGATGAACTTCAGGATGTGCTCAACTACGACCTGATCGTCGGTACCATCTCGGACATCGCACAGTCCGCTCACTTCAACCTGCAAGAAACTCTCGTGGACGCCATTGCCGACAAGCTGGCGACACTGCCCGGCGTACAGTTGCTCCGCGTTTCCTCCGCCAAGACCGAAGCCTACGAACATGTCGACGCCGTCGGCATCGAAGTCTGGCGCCGACGCCCCTCACTCCCTTAAGATCATGAACAACGACAGCAAGAACAGCATCCCCATCATCCCCGTCTCCGACGTCCCCTCTCGTCCTCTCAACGAAGACAACGAGATCTTCCAGAACAGCAAGGACGGCGTCAACATGGGTCCCAGCAACCGCAATAAGAAGTCGGTTGCCGTCAAAAAGCTTGAGAAGCGAATCATCCGCCTCACAGCCCAGGCCATCACCGACTTCGGCATGATTGAGGACGGTGACCGCGTCATGGTCGCCATGAGCGGCGGCAAGGACAGCTTCGTGCTTCTCGATGCCCTCCGGACGCTCCAGAAGCGCGCGCCGATCAAGTTCGATCTCGTTGCCGTCAATGTCGACCAGCACATCCCCAACTTCCCCCGTGAAGCACTCGAGCAGTACTTCAAGGACATCGACGTCGAATACCACATCGAGGATCAGGACACCTACTCCATCATCCAGCGCCTGATCCCTGAAGGCCGCAACGTCTGCTCGCTCTGCGCCCGTCTCCGCCGCGGCATTCTCTACCGCGTCGCAGGCGAAATGAAGTGCAACAAGATCGCCCTCGGCCATCACATGGACGACATTGTCGGCACGCTGCTGCTCAATCTCTTCTACGGCGGCCGCATGAAGGCCATGCCGCCCATTCTGCGAAGCGACGACAAGCGCAACGTCGTCATCCGCCCGCTTGCCTACGTACGCGAAAGCGAAACGGAGAAGTTTGCCAAGATCCGCCAGTACCCCCTCACCTCAAAGGGCATCTGCGGAGCGGGTGAAAACCTCAAGCGTCAGGAAGTGAAGGAACTCATCAAGGCCTGGGACCGTGAGTTCCCCGGCCGCATCTACAACCTCTTCATGAGCCTGCAACGCGTCTCTCCGTCGCACTTGATGGACAAGCGCCTGTACGACTTTCACAACTTTGTCCCACTTCTGCCTGCGGCTTCTGCCGACGAGGGTGAGGACGAATAAATTCAAGCCCTCCTCCAAGCCGAGCACCAACCGTTTGGTTAGAATTTATTCATTACGCAAAGCAGAAAGCGTCCCAGGAAAAAGGTAGAAAACATGAGAACTCGCTCTATGAAAGTCATCGACATGGCCGTGCATGAGGTCGCCACGATCACGGCTGACAAGACCATCTGCGACTGTGCAAGGCAGATGCGCCTTGAGCATGTCGGCAGCCTTGTTGTTGTCAATGACGATCAGACGCCCCTCGGCATGATCACGGACCGCGACATCGCCATCGAAGTCGTCGCCCGCAATCTGGATCCGATGAAGCTCACCGTCCGCGACGTCATGACGACTCCCGTCGTCACTGCGGGCCCCAGCGAAAGCATGGTCGTGGCACTTGCCCGCATGCGTGAATTCGGCGTCCGCCGCCTGCCCATCGTTGATGAGGAAGGCAAGCTCGTCGGCGTGATCTCCAACTCCAATCTCGTCGAAGAGCTCTCCTCGCTGCTCGACAGCCTGGTGCGCAATATTCACTCCTCGAAGACTCGAGAAGTCGCCCTTCGCTCTGACGAATGATGTTCCCGTGGAACATCATCGAAGATGATCCCTGTCGGTTCCGAACGTTGTTCGGAACCGTTTTTTTTTCGATCCAGGATGTTTCACATGGAACAATCCTGCGTGAATCCTGCAGAAGTCTCCCTCTCCTTCATTTTCCATGACGATGTTCCACGTGGAACATTGTCCTGAGAGCAGACCGCAGGCATGAAAAAACGCTCAGCGAAGAATACCTTCACGGACCGTTTCCTTAAGGACGGGGCGAGTTGAAGCCGATCAGTTCTTGTGCTCGCAAAGCCACTGGTAGATTTCATCACGCGGCTTGCCCGTCACCTTGGCGGCGACGGCGGCCAGCTTCGAACTCGGAAGCTCGCTCATCATTGCACGAAGCCATCGGATGTCATCCTCGGAGAGGGCATTGTCCTTTGCGGGCGCCTCGTCCACAAGAATGACGTACTCCCCGCGGGGCTCGTGCAAAGCGGCCCATTCCGCGAGTTCGGCCCCTGTAAGACTGGAGAAGGTCTCGAACTTCTTCGTGATCTCACGTGCCACCACGACTCTGCGCTCGGGCTCCATGGCCGCAGCCAGATCTTCAAGCAGATCCACGACACGATGCGGCGCCTCATAGAGAACAAAGGGCTCAGGACGTGCCAGCCAGTAGGCAAGCGCATTGCGGCGCGCCTTGGACTGCGGCGGGACGAAACCCACGAACGTAAAGCCCGAGCCGTCGAGGCCGGCCCCGGAAAGCGCCGTCACGACGGCGGAGGCGCCGGGAACGGGAATGACGCGGAACCCTGCCTCGCGAACGGCCTTGACCGCACGGGCGCCCGGATCGGACACGCAGGGCGTGCCCGCATCGGTAACGAGCGTCACCTTTTTGCCTTCCTGAAGAAGCTCGATGATCTGCTCGGCACCATGCCTTTCGTTGTGCTCCCTAACCGACAGAAGTTTTACACTAATGCCAAATTTATCCAGAAGCTTGCGGGTTTCGCGTGTATCCTCAGCGGCGACAACATCAGCCAGAGCGAGTATCCAGAGCGCCCGCAGTGTAATATCTCCAAGATTGCCGATAGGCAGCCCGACGATGTAAAGCGTGCTGTCGGGGCAGTTCTGCCCAGGCAGGCCCGCCGCCTGAATCAAAGCGTTAGATGTCCATAAATCATTGAGGGAATTCATCGTGTCCGTCCTTCCATTTGCCCGACAGTTGTTCAGAACTTTAATCATAAGCTTACCGATTGTAAGCGTTGCTGCGACGACTTCGGTTGATGCTACGGATTCCGGGGTGGTCGTCCTTCCTCTGGGCCCTGCATACGCCACCGAAACGGCCGACACCCGGGTTCCTGCCGAACCCGTCGAAAGCACGGCACCCGTCATGACAGAAGGCGAGGCCACCCGCCCCGTCACCATCGCCATGCTGATGCCGTCCGACGAATCTCCGTTCCTTCCCGCCGCACGCATTGTGGGCAACGGTCTGCTTACGGCAAGCCGTGTCAGCGGCCGCAACGCCAACATCATGTTGATCGAAGCGCCTGAAAGCGTTCCCATCAACGAGATGATAGACACCGCCGTCTTCTCCGGCGCCGACGTCGTCGTCGGACCGCTCCAGAAGGATCAGGTGGAACAGCTCTCCAGGGAAAAGAATCTTCCGATTCCCATCGTAACCCTCAACTATGCCGCGACGCCCGACGAAGAGATTTCGCCCAACATGCTGATGCTCTCCGTCGCGACTGACCTTGAAGCCGAGTACATCGCACGTCAGGCTGTGAAGGCGCTGCCTGAAGAGACAGCCGCAGGCCTGCCCCCGAAGGTGCTCATCCTCACGACGGACAAGCCGTGGGAAAAGCGCCTGAGCGAAGCGTACATGAAGGTTCTGAATCTTTCCGGCGTCCAGTATGAGGTCTTCACGGTCACGATGGATAACCTGCAGGATCTCCAGGACAAGTGCCGTCCCGAACTGAGCCAGGAGGAACGCTACAAGTTCAACCGCATGGCTGCAACGGCCGACAGCGAAAGAGCCCGCAAGCAGGTCCACGAGGCGCAGCGTGCCCACGCGGCCGTTGCCGCCCCCCCGTATCACTCCGTCCTGCTCGCACTCGACGCCAGGGATGCCGGTCTGGTTCGCAGTCGTTTACCCTTGCGCACAAGCGTTTGGGCGACATCGACCACCAATCCCGGTGATCCGAAGACAAGTTCGAGCGCTTCTGCGCTTGCCTTTGACCTGAACCACGTTGTTTTTGCAGAATGTCCCTTTATTTTGCGCTATGACAACGAGAGCTTTGAGGCCAAATTTCAGACCGCCCTGCCCTATTCCATGCCCGCCAAGCGTCTCTTCGCACTCGGGCTTGACGCCTATCAGGTTGCTGAAGACTGGGCTCATGGCAGGAAGGCTTTCGAAATCAGCGGCGAAACCGGCCAGCTGACCGTCCACCGCGACCTCAGCGCCCAGGTCGTTCGCACCCCCGCCTCCTTCGAGATCCGCTCAGGCGAGCTGGTCGACACTGCCGTCGATTCCGAAGTCCCGGATGAAACGGCCGCCGAAGGAGAAGTGGAGCCTAACATGGGAGCGCCTGAACCCATCGAGCCCGAAGTGCTTCAGGAAGACGACACGACGCAGAACAGCAATATTTAAATAGAACAAACGGAAAATGCCGCTTATCACCCTGATGAACGCCCACGCCGCCTGGGGCGACCTTCCACTTCTTGACGATGCGGACCTCTCCATCGAACCCGGCGAACGCGTCGGTCTGATCGGCCGCAACGGCACGGGCAAGAGCACCCTGCTCTCCATCCTTGCGGGCCACACGCATCTCGACGACGGCGAACTGCGCGTGCAGGACGGCCTGCGCGTGCTGTACGTCGAGCAGGAGCCCGTCCTGCCTGAGGCAGCCAATGTCAAGGAAAGCCTCATCCTGCGCGGGAAGCTTGACAAGATCGAGGATGAGCGCGAGCACTGGCGTCGTCTGGCCAAGCTGGACGAGTGCCTGATGAAGTTCGAGCTCGATCCCGAGCGCTCGGTCGCCCGCGTGAGCGGCGGCGAGCGCAAGCGTGCGGCTCTGGCGCTCGCCTTTGCCCTCGAGCCAGATCTTCTGCTTCTCGACGAGCCGACGAACCATCTGGACATCGTCGCCATCACGACGCTCGAAAACCTCGTCAACGCGGAATTCCGCACCCAGCGCTCGCTTGTCGTCATCACTCACGACCGTCAGTTCCTCGACAACGTCTCGAGCCGCATCATCGAGCTTGACCGAGGCGTCCTCCGCTCCTATCCCGGCAAGTTTTCCGAATACGAAAGCCGCAAGCAGGAAGAGCTTCAGGCCGAAGAGCTGGCCAACCGCCGCTTCGACAAGTTCTGGGCTCAGGAGGAAGTCTGGATCCGCAAGGGCATCGAAGCACGCCGCACCCGCAATGAGGGCCGCGTGCGACGCCTCGAAGAACTCCGCCGACAGCGTGCCGCCCGCCGCGACCGCATGGGCAGCGTCAACCTCAAGATCGACGCAGGCGAGAAGAGCGGCAAGATCGTCTGCGAAACGACGGACCTCTGCAAGTCCTTTGACGAACGCTCGATCGTCAGCAACCTCAACTTCAAGCTCATGCGCGGCGACCGCCTCGGCCTGATCGGTCACAACGGCGTCGGCAAGAGCACGCTGATCAAGCTCCTGCTCGGCAAGATCGAGCCTGATTCGGGCTCCATCAAGCTCGGCACGAACCTGCAGGTCGCTTATTTCGACCAACTGAGGGAACAACTCGACTTAAGCAAGACCGTCGCCGAAACGATCTCCCCAGGTTCCGAGTGGGTGGAAATCGGCGGCCAGAAGAAGCACATCATCGCCTACATGGGTGACTTCCTTTTCCCGCCGCGACGCGTGAACGTGCCCGTGAGCTCGCTCTCCGGCGGCGAACGCAACCGCCTGCTGCTCGCCCGCCTGTTCGCCCTGCCCGCCAATCTCCTCGTGCTCGACGAGCCGACGAACGACCTCGACATCGACTCTCTGGAGATGCTCGAACAGACGCTTGCGACCTACCCCGGCACGATCATTCTCGTCAGCCATGACCGCCGCTTCCTCGACAACGTCGTGACAGAGGTGCTCGCCCCTGAAGGCAACGGCCTCTGGCGCGAATACGTCGGCGGCTATTCGGACTGGCTTCAGCAACGTCCCGAACCCGTCGAACCTGCCGCACCCGCCGCTCCGCAGCCCAAGGCCGCAGCCAAGCCGCGCCCGCGCGACAACAAGATTCGAATGAGCTACAAGGAAACGCAGGAGCTCGAACGCCTGCCCAAGCTCATTGAAGACCTTGAGGCCGAACAGGCCGCCCTGATGGAGGCGATGAGCGCCCCCGACTACCACACGAAGTCCGTTGAGGAGCTTCGCAAGGACGCCGAACGCGCCAAGGCGATCGAGGATGAAATCGCTTCCAGTTACGAGCGCTGGGAGGCGCTCGAGGAAAAGCGCCAGCTCGCAGAGAATCAATAACGGACGATCCGCTTCGCCGCACGATTGCCAACGCCCCATTAATCTAAGGGTTACCCCTTAAATTAATGGGGCGTTTTCGTGCGTCCGCTTTGATATTTTTAGGGGTGCGATTTTTTTTCAGACCTCACCTGAGAGGCCGTCCATCAGGAGAAAGCCATCGTGCCCGAACAATCGTCTGCCAAGCCGTCCTTTGGCCTTGAGAACTTCACCACGCTCCCCCAGCTTCTGGTCAACAGCGTGGAGCGATACGGCGAGCGGGAGGCCCTCCGACAATTCGACAAGGAAACCAAAAGCTGGCACAGCCTGAGCTACGCCCAGCTGATGGTCCGCGTCATGGAGTGGCGCAGAGCCTACGCCGCCATGAACCTTGAGCGCGGCACCCGCATCGGCATCCTGATGCCCAACAGCATCGACCATGCCTGCGCCGATCAGGCGGCTCTGGCCAACGGCCTCGTTCCCGTGCCCCTGCACGCTATCGACACGCCGGGCGCCAGCGCCTTCATTCTTTCCGACAGCAGGGCGAAGGTCCTCGTCACGAACAAGCTGACGCGCTGGAAGCAGATCAAGGCCGCAGGCGGCGACCTTCAGGACCTGACGGCCGTGATCATCACCGAAAACGAGGTCGACGACGAGACCGGCATGGTCAGAGGCCTCTCCGAGTGGCTTGCCGCAGGCACGCACGTCGTCGAGCTGCCTGAAGGCCCGAAGGAGGACGACCTCGCGGGCATCGTCTACACGTCGGGCACCACGGGCCGCCCCAAGGGCGTCATGCTCACGCACGGCAACATCGTGAGCAACGTGAAGGCCACGCTCGAGTGCGTCTTCCCGCAGGTGGGCGACATCTTCCTCTCCTTTCTGCCGCTTTCTCACACGTTCGAGCGAACGGCAGGCTACTATCTCGCGCTTGCCACGGGCTGCACCATCGCCTACAACCGCTCGGTCCTGCTTCTGGCCGACGATCTCAAGACGATCCGCCCGACGGTGATCATCTCCGTGCCCCGCGTCTACGAGCGCATCTTCGCTCGCGTTCATGACAAGCTCAAGAAGTCCAGGCCTGCGGCCCGCTACCTCTTCGACTGGGCCGTTGAAATCGGCTGGCGCGACTTCTGCCGCCGCAATCATCTTCCCGTGGAGCACACGGGCAGGGCCTGGCTCGACGGCCTGATGCGTCCTCTCGTGCGCAAGGTCTCGTCCACGCTGCTCGACCAATTCGGCGGGAGGCTCCGCATTGCCATTTCCGGCGGCGCCGCCCTCAGCAGCAAGGTCGCCCGCACGTTCTGCGGCCTCGGCCTTCCCATCATTCAGGGCTACGGCATGACGGAAGCGAGCCCGATCATCGCGGGCAACAACCGCACGCTCAATCAGCCCAACACTGTGGGCAAGCCCTTCAACAACGTCGAGGTTCGCCTCGGCGAGGGGGATGAGATCCAGATCAAGGGGCCGAGCATCACTCGCGGCTACTGGAACCGACCCGATGCCACCGCCGACGCCTTTACGGAAGACGGCTGGTTCCGTACGGGCGACGTGGGCGGCTTCAATGAACTCGGCCTTCTGAGCATCAAGGGACGCATCAAGGAAATCATCGTGACGAGTACGGGCGAAAAGGTGCCGCCCGCCGACCTTGAGGCCGCGATCGAAACCGATCCCCTCTTCTCCCAGTGCTACGTCATCGGCGAAAACCGTCCGTACCTGAGCCTCATCACCGTCGTGAATCCCGATGAATGGGCCTCGTTTGCGAAGTCCTGCGGCGTCGATCCCGCCGATCCCGCCAGCCTCGACAATCCTTCCGTGAAGACTGCGGCCCTCAAGCGCGCCAAGACGGCGGCGGGCGAATTCCCGCATTACGCGCTGCCGCGCGCCGTCGTGCTCACGCAGGAGCCTTGGACGATCGAAAACGGCCTCATCACGCCGACTCTCAAGCTCAAACGCGGTCCGCTCTCAAAGAAATTCGCGAACGTCATCGCGCAGCTCTACGCCACGCACGGCTGATCCTGCAGACGGCAGCAGTCGGGAGGCGTGCTTTGCAGGCACGCCTCTTAAGCCTGCGCCCTCCCCGCCTCTTGTACAATGGCGCAACCAAAGTTTTCAGCTATTCCCACACACATGAGCACGACAAGCTACAAACCCCAGCCCAGGGAACTTCTGCCGGAATGGATGATCGGCATGACGGACCGCATCATGGACTTCTACACGAAGCGCTACCTGCACTGCGACCCCGTCATTCTCAAGAATCCGCCACCTCCACAGGACGGACACAAGTACCTGCTGTACGCACACATTCCGTTCTGCCACACCCTGTGCTCGTACTGCACCTTCCACCGCTTCCTCTTCAAGGAGCATGTGGCGCGCGCGTACTTCGTGAATCTTCGCAAGGAAATGGACTACGTCAAGGCCCTCGGCTATGACTTCCATTCCATGTACGTCGGCGGCGGCACGACCACCATCATCGAGGAAGAGCTCATCAAGACGCTCGAGCACGCCCGCAAGCTTTTCCCGTCGATCAAGGAAATTTCCTGCGAAACCGACCCTCAGATCATCACGACGCCGCAGTTCCGCAACCTGAAGGGCCTCGTCGACCGCATGTCGATCGGCGTGCAGAGCTTCAACGACGACCTGCTCAAGCTTTCCGAACGCTATGAGAAGTTCGGCTCAGGCGAACAGATCTTCGAGCGCCTGCAGTATGCCCAGGAACTCTTCCCGACCTGCAACATCGACATGATGTTCGGCTTCCGCGGCCAGACGCTCGACATGCTGCACGAAGACATGGAGAAGATCTGGAAGCTCAATCCGCGTCAGGTCACGACCTACCCGCTCATGGTCACGTCCCAGACCCGCAAGAGCGTGAAGAACGTCATCGCCGCCAGCGGCAACCAGCTTGCCGACCAGTACCGCGTCATTCTCGACACGCTCGGCTCGCGCTACAACCACCTGACGTCCTGGACGTTCGGCCGTACGCACGACGAAGGCTTCGACGAATACGTGGTCGACTATGACGAGTACCTCGGCGTGGGTTCCGGCGCGTTCAGCTTCCTCAACGACAGCCTCTACGTCAATACGTTCAGCCTGCGCCGCTACAACGAGCGAATCGCCGCCGGCAACACGGGCGTGGAACGCCGCCGCCAGTTCGACAAGCACGCGATCCTCCAGTACCGACTGATGCTCGGCTTGTTCTCCCACCGCTTGTCCCGCAAGTACTTCCGCGAAGTGCACGGCGTGAATCTCGACCGTACGCTCATGAAGGAAATGCTCGCGCTGCGCGTGGCGGGCGCCATCAAGGACGACCCGAACGATCCGGACAACATCATCGTGACCGACGGCGGCAAGTTCCTCGGCCTCGTCATGATGAAGGCCTTCTACTCGGCCATGGACAACGTTCGCGCCGAACTGCGCCAGCCCCTGAAGGAAGAGGACTACTCCTGATCCGGCTGAATCGGCCGCCCTCAGAGCCCGATCTTCGCGAATCCCTTTGAACAAAGGCCCCGAAGGATGAAAATCCCTCGGGGCCTTTCTGTTTCAAACGACCGAAAGCTCCACGGCACAGGCCTCTTGAAGGCTTAAATTAGACTGAGTGTAAGCAAGACCGAACGCCGATTGACAAATGTTAACGATTTGCGGTTTTTCCTACGTTTTCGTCAAAAACTACCCTATCAGGATTAGCGACTACTACTTTTAGGTAGATTACATTAGCGGTTAACCCCTTAAAATGCGAAGCGTGTTTCACCGTGAGCGCCCGGGTCTTGCTGTACCCGTCGCTTTCGTTTCAAAAAATTCAGCACGCCCGAAACCGTTCTTGTCATCCCCCGAGCACTGCGTCTCACAGTCTCTGGCAAGGACGTGCAAGGCAAGGAGCTTCCTGAGTTCCGCTGATTCTGGAGAGTTTTTCAATGTCCAACAATACGATCAAGGTTCGTACGTTCAACCCCGGCGCCGGCGCCTACGGGGAGGACGGACCCGCCTACCAGGGTAATCTCCGAAAGGGAGAACTCCGCGGCATCATCCACATCAACAAGGAACACTGCGTCGGCTGCGACACGTGCTCCAAGTTCTGCCCTGTCAACGCCATTGAAGGCGGCCTCGGTGCCAAGCACCACATCATCGAAGACGCCTGCCTTTACTGCGGCCAGTGCCTGATCGCCTGCCCGTTCGACGCCATCGAACAGATGAGCTTTGTCGACCAGGTCGAAAAGGTTCTCGCCGACAAGTCCCGCCTCTGCGTCGCCCATCCGTCTCCCGCCGTCCGCGTCTCCATCTGCGAAGAATTCGGCGGCAAGCCCGGCGAACTCACTACGGAACAGCTTTCCAACGCCCTCGAAGCCGTCGGCTTCCAGGTCTACGACTGCAACAGCACGGCTGACCAGACGATCCTTGAAGAAGGTACGGAATTCGTCAAGAAGGCCCGCTACTGGCTCCTCGGCGAACGCAGCGAAGAAGTGAACGAAATGGCCGAACATCCGTTCCCGCACTTCACGTCCTGCTGCCCGGCTTGGGTCAAGAACATGGAAACGAACCATGCCGACCTGATCCCGCACGTCTCCACCGCCAAGTCCCCGCTCCAGATGGGCGGCGCCCTTGCCAAGACCTGGGGTGCCAAGTTCCTCTGGAAGTGCGACCCGCGCAAGATCTTCTTCGTCTCCGTCACGCCGTGCACGGCCAAGATCTTCGAAGCCGCTCGTCCGGAAATGAACCAGGGCTGGCACTGGGCCAAGGAACAGGGCATGATCCCGGCCGACGCTCCGTCCTATCAGGACATCGACGCCTGCCTTACGGCTCGTGATCTCGCCGAACTCTTCCGTCGCAAGGGCGTCAACCCGCTCAAGATGGACAAGAAGCGCGAACGCGGCACGCTCGAAATCTACACCGGCGCCGGCACGATCTTCGGCGTTTCCGGCGGCGTTATGGAAGCTGCCCTGCGTACGGCCTACTTCGTCCTCTCCGGCGAAGAGCTCAAGAACGCCGACATCGAAATCGTCCGCGGCCACAACAACGCCATCGTTGAAGCCACGATCCCCGTTCCCATCAAGGCCAAGGGCGGCCAGACCGTCGACATCCGCATCTGCGTTGTCAACGGCGCCAACCAGGGTCTCGAGGAAGTCCTCCATCGCGTTCGCCTCGACAAGAACCGCTACCACTTCATCGAAGTGATGAACTGCCCGGGCGGCTGTGTCAACGGCGGCGGCCAACCGGTCCAGCCGGTCGGCACCGCTTGGCTCAACCCGACGCTTCCGCTCCCGCTGCGTGCCTAATTTTTTCGCAAGGAATTAGATAATGTTCTCTGAAAATTACGACTACGCCGAGCGTCCTGCTGCCTTGATCCTGGGTCGCCGCGGTTTTCTTAAGGTCACCGGTCTCTGCGTTGCCGCCGTTGCTGTCTGCGGCTACGCCATCGGCGACCTCGTTGCCCGTCGTGGTGTGATCATCAAGGCCCGTCAGGCTGGTCTCTACAAGGACGACAAGCTCTGCCAGGCTCTCGGTCTGACGTCCTCCCACCAGAACCCGACCGTGATGCAGATCTACAAGGACTTCGGTGCCAAGCCCACCGATCACCACATGCACGAACTGCTCCACACCCATTACTATCCGCGCACGATGCTCGCGTCCCTGACGGAGGCCAACCATGGCTAACAATCGCATTCTTCGTTTCCACGCCCCTGACAAGGTGTTCCACTCGGTCAACGCGATCACGTGGTTCGCCCTTCTCTTCACCGGCGTTTACGTCTACTTCTGCGAACCGGAAGCCGCCTGCGCTGAAGCCACGATGCTCGCTCACCTGATCCTGGGCGTCGTGTTCACGTTCAACCTTCTGGGCTTCATCGTGCTCGCTCCGGACCGTTTTGCCCTCATTCTCCGCGCCTGCCTTGAATGGGACCGCAACACGATCTTCTGGTTCCGCAACTTCGGCGGCTATCCGCGCCGCTTCTTCAAGATCCCGTTCGGCCCGGTGGAAGTTCCGCCGCAGGGTCGCTACAACGGCGGTCAGAAGGCTTCCTACCTCCTGTTCATGGGCATGATTGCCGCCCTGACGGTCACGGGCTGGATGCTCTGGATCGGTGCTCCGCTCCTCGGCAAGGCCGTGTTCCTCTGGACGTTCTACTTCCATGTCTGGGGTTCCATCATCGTCTCCGTGCTGGTCGTCTGCGCCCACATCCCGCTTGCTCTGCTCTCCATGGAGCACTTCAAGGGCATCTGGCGCCTCGGCCCGGGCACCATCTCTGTTGAAGCTGCTGAACATCACGCTCCGCTCTGGTTCGAACGTGACGTCATCCGCACCAACATTGAAAAGTAAAAATCACGCGGATCGCCTGATCTGCAATGTGATATAACGGAAGGCAGTCCTCCGGACTGCTTCTCCGACAAGACCGGATAAGCATGCTTGTCCGGTCTTTTTTTGCCCCTGCGGACTTGAAAAAAATCATGGTTGAAACCCCCAAAGGCCTTCGCCTTCACATCGGCCTCTTCGGCAAGCGCAATGCCGGCAAGAGCTCTCTCATCAACGCACTGACCAACCAGAAGATCTCTATCGTCTCCGAAGTCGCCGGCACCACGACCGACCCCGTTGAAAAGGCGTGCGAACTCGCGCCGATCGGTCCCGTCGTCTTCATCGACACGGCGGGCGTCGACGATGTCGGCGCTCTCGGACTCGCCCGAGTCGAACGCACCAGGGCCGTGCTCGAATGGGTCGACATCGCGCTTGTCGTCGCCAACGCCAGGGACTTCGATGAGTGTGAGAGCGACCTTGTCGAACACCTGCGCAAGCTCGGCACACCCGCCGTCCTCGTCATCAACAAGAGCGACCTCCACCCTGCCGATGAAGCCTTCATGACGCGCATGCGCGCCTACGGCATCCCCGTCGTGCTGACCGACGCTGAAACGAAAGCAGGCATCGCGGACCTCCGCAAGGCCATCATCGACCTCGCCGCAAACCGCATTCCCAAAGACCGCGCCCTCGTGGGCGACCTCGTTCAGGCGGGCGACACCGTCGTTCTCGTCACGCCGATCGACACAGGCGCCCCCAAGGGCCGTCTGATCCTGCCGCAGGTGCAGGCTATCCGCGAGCTTCTCGACGCTCATGCCAAGTGCCTCGTCGTACAGCAAGACCGCGTGGCCGAAAGCATCGCCGAGCTCCGCCACCCGCCCAAGCTCGTCATGGCGGACTCCCAGGTCATCATGGACGTCGCCGCACAGACGCCGGAGGACATTCCGCTCACCACCTTCTCGATCCAGATGGCCTACTCCAAGGCCGACGTCATCGAAATGGCCCGCGGCACCGCCGCGCTTGCCTCGCTTGAAGACGGAGACCGCGTGCTCATCTGCGAAACCTGCAGCCATCACCCGCAGAAGGACGACATCGGCCGCATCAAGATTCCCCGCTGGCTTCGCCAGAAAACGGGCAAGGACCTCCAGATCGAAGTGGCCGTCGGCAAGGACTTCCCCGTCGACCTGACGCCCTACAAGGTCCTCATCCAGTGCGGTGGCTGCGTCGTCACGCGACGCCACATGCTCATGCGTCTGCGCGCCGCACATGCACAGAACGTGCCCATGACGAACTACGGCCTCACCATTTCGTACCTGCAGGGCGTGCTCGAGCGCGTGCTGCTCTGCCACCCCGAAGCCCTCAAGGCCTACAGGGACGCGCTCACGAAGTAAGGCACCGCAGAAAAACAAACGGCATCCGAATGCATTCGGATGCCGTTTTGTTTTTCAAGTGCCTATCAGACTCAGTCGAACGTCTGCTGCATTTCGCGCGTGGTGTGGAACACCACCTGCGGCCAATGCTTCATCGTCGTCTCAAGGTTGTAGATCGACGTGGCAAGGTACACCGTGTTGCCGTTGACGTCGGTCGCAAGACGGGCGTCCTGCTCCTTGCAGAAGTCCTTGCGGGTCTGCTCGTCGGGGAACGAGAGCCAGCGGGCCGTGGAGACGTCGGTCGACTCGTAGATGGCGTCAACCTTGTACTCCGTGGCAAGGCGCTGGGCCACGATTTCAAACTG
The DNA here is from genome assembly GCF_001578585.1 of Sutterella sp. KLE1602. Classification (NCBI taxonomy): domain Bacteria; kingdom Pseudomonadati; phylum Pseudomonadota; class Betaproteobacteria; order Burkholderiales; family Sutterellaceae; genus Sutterella; species Sutterella sp. KLE1602. Next base: position 32,877 of record NZ_KQ968496.1, on the reverse strand, counting down.
AAGCTGACCGACGGCACCCAGAAGGATGTTGCCGAACTCGCCGGTGAAGACCTGAATGGCGCCTTCTTCGCCGAGTTCCTGCAGGCCCTTCTGAAGCTGCTTGGCCTTGAACGGGTCTTTGCTTCGGGCGGCGCGGAAGAGTTCCGGCGCAAAGCTCGGGATGCCCGTGAAGCCGAGCTTCTCGCCTTCGGTAAGTGTATCGCCGATGTGGAGCTGGCCGTGGTTGTAGATGCCGATGATGTCGCCTGCAACGGCGTCCGTCATCACGACGCGGTCCTGAGCCATGAAGGTCAGGGCGTTCGGGATCTTCATGTCGCGATTCTCGCGCACGTGGAAGACCTTCATGCCCTGCGAATAGCGGCCCGAGCAGACACGGAAGAACGCAATGCGGTCGCGGTGACGCGGGTCCATATTGGCTTGAATCTTGAAGACGAAGCCCGAGAACGGCGCCTCGGTCGGCTCGATCTTGCGGACGCCGGCATCACGCGGCTGCGGCGGCGGAGCCCACTGCACGAGAGCGTCAAGAACGTCCTGCACGCCGAAGTTGTTCACACCGGAACCGAAGAAGACGGGGCTCTGCTCGCCCGCAAGGAACTTCTCGATGTCGAACGGTTCGGTCGCACCCTGAACGAGTTCGACGGACTCGCGCACGTACGGCATTTCCATCGGGAAGAGACGGTCAAGCTCGGGATTGTCGAGCCCTTCGATCATCTCCTGATCACGCGAGAGACGCTCCTCGCCGGCCGTAAAGCGCACAAGACGGTTCTTCAGCAGCGAGAAGACGCCGCGGAAGGTCTTGCCCATGCCAATGGGCCAGGTGATGGGCACGCACTGGAGCTTGAGCACGTTCTCGATTTCGCCGATCACGTCGAGCGGATCGCGCACTTCGCGGTCGAGCTTGTTGATGAACGTGATGATCGGCGTCTTGCGCATGCGGCAGACTTCGAGAAGCTTGATCGTCTGGGCTTCCACGCCCTTGGCGGCATCGATCACCATCACGGCGGCATCGACGGCGGTCAGCACTCGGTACGTGTCTTCAGAGAAGTCCTCATGGCCCGGGGTGTCGAGCAGGTTGATGACGTGATTGTCATAGTGGAACTGCATCACCGAACTCGTCACGGAAATGCCGCGCTGCTTTTCGACTTCCATCCAGTCGGACGTGGCGTGACGGGCAGCCTTGCGGCCCTTGACGGCGCCGGCCATCTGAATGGCGCCGCCGAACAGAAGGAGCTTTTCCGTGAGCGTCGTCTTGCCGGCGTCAGGATGGGAAATGATGGCAAAGGTGCGGCGCATTTCGACGTCGCTGACCAATGCGGGGTTGGGACTCGTCATAACAGAGAACGTTCTCTTAACGTAAATTCAATGAAAATCGGCTCTTCCGCCGAACTGTTCGACGGAAAAGCCGATCATTTTAACAGAGAGCAGAGGATGCTTCAGCCGAATTGCGGCCAGAACCTCTACCTGCGGAGCTTGGCAAACGCAGCGGCCATGGCGCCCTGCGATGGCGCGGCGGAGCGCGTGTCCCGACGGGCTGCGGGCGCCTGCCTGCGCGCCCCCTCGCTGCGCATGCTGAGGCTGATGCGCTGGCGTGCAAGGTCCACCTCGAGAACCCTGACCTTGACGATGTCGCCCACCTTCACCACATCACGCGGATCGGACACGCGCCGATCGGCTAGATGAGAGATGTGCACAAGACCGTCCTGATGCACGCCGACGTCCACGAAGGCGCCGAAGGCGGCCACGTTGGTCACCACTCCCTCGAGCACCATGCCGGGCTGCAGGTCCTTCATCTCCTTGATGCCGTCGGCGAACTTCGCCGTGCGGAATTCGGGACGGGGATCACGACCGGGCTTCAGAAGTTCGCCAAGAATGTCCGTCACGGTCGGAATGCCGAAGTGTTCGTCCACGAAGTCGCGGGCATGGAGCGAACGAAGCACCGCCGCATTGCCGATCAGCGCCTTGATGTCCAGCCCCGTCTTCTTCAGGATGCGAAGCACAACGGGATAGGCCTCGGGATGCACGGCGGAGGCGTCAAGCGGATCGTCGCCGTCGGGAATGCGAAGGAAGCCCGCCGCCTGCTCGAAGGTCTTGGCGCCCAGCCTGGGCACGGCCAGAAGATCGCGACGGGTGCGGAAGGCGCCGTTGGCGCTGCGGAAGCTGACAATGGCGTTGGCGCGTGCGGGCGAAAGGCCGGCAACGCGGCACAGAAGCGCGGAGCTGGCCGTATTGACGTCGACGCCGACGGCGTTGACGCAGTCCTCGACGACCGCGTCGAGGCGATGCGCCAGCTTCTGTTGGTCAACGTCGTGCTGATACTGACCCACGCCGATCGCCTTGGGCTCGATCTTGACGAGTTCCGCGAGCGGATCCTGCAGACGGCGCGCGATGGAGACGGCGCCGCGGTAGCTCACGTCAAGATCAGGGAACTCGGCCGCAGCGAGCTCGGAAGCCGAATAGACGGACGCTCCCGCCTCGCTCACGACCACGTGCGTGAAGTCAAGCCCCGGATGAAGACGCTTGACCTCCTCGACGAACTCGACCGTCTCGCGGCTTGCCGTGCCGTTGCCGATTGAGACAAGCGTGAGCCGGTGCTGGCGGATGAGTCGTGCAATCGTTGCAACCGCATCCGAACGACGCTCATTGGAGCCGAACGGGAATACAACCGCCGTCGCAAGCAGCTTGCCCGTCTCGTCGATCGCAGCCGTCTTGACGCCCGTGCGAATGCCGGGGTCAAGCCCAAGCACGCGCTTGTGGCCTGCAGGCGCCGCAAGAAGCAGATCGCGCAGATTGGTGCCGAAGACGTCGATGGCCGCGCCCTCGGCAGCCTCGCGCAGCCTGTCAAAAACCTCGGCCTCGAGACTGGCGCGGAGCTTGACGCGCCAGGTCCAGCGGCAGCACTGCCAGAGCCAGGCGTCGGCCGGACGCCTCTGGGTTCCCACGTTGAAGTAGGCGGCCGTGCGCTCCACAGGCTGGTCGGGACGCTCTGCGTCAACTTCGAGACCCAGCGTGAGAACGCCCTCCGCCTGACCTCGGAAGGCGGCGAGCGCCCTGTGAGACGGCATTCTGGCAATCGGCTCGCGATAGTCGAAGTAGTCGCGGAACTTGGCGCCCGTCTCTTCCATCCCTTCGACGACACGGCTCGTCATGGCGCCCTCATTCCAAAGCCAGGCGCGCATGTCGGCGAGCAGCACGGAGTCCTCGCTCATCTTCTCGGCAAGGATGTCGCGGGCGCCGTTGAGCGCAGCCTTGACGTCGGGAACATTCTTCTCGGGGCTGACGAAAGCGACAGCCTCGGTTTCGGGATCCAGTCCGGGGTTCTCGAAAAGCTTGAGCGCCAGCGGCTCGAGCCCCGCCTCACGCGCAATGGCGGCAAGCGTGCGGCGCTTCGGACGGTAAGGGAGATAAAGGTCCTCGAGTCCCTGCTTCGTGTCCGCGGCGACGATCTTCGCCTCAAGCTCGGGCGTGAGCTTGCCCTGGTCGCGAATGCTGCCGAGAATCACCTCGCGACGCTTTTCAAGCTCGCGCAGATAACCAAGGCGTTCCTCGAGAAGTCGAAGCTGCGTGTCGTCGAGGCCGCCCGTCACTTCCTTGCGGTAGCGAGCGACGAAGGGCACCGTGCAGCCGTCGTCAAGCAGGCCGACGGCCGCCGCAACCTGAGCGGGACGCGCCTGAATGTCGGCGGCGATGATCTCGAAAATTATCTGTTCAGTCGTGGTCATGGCTTTCCATGCAAAACAACGGGGACGCCGCGGCGTCCCCGGGAAGCGGATCTCACAATTTTAGGAGAGTTCGCCCTGCGGAATGTTCTTGAGGACCTGCTCGATCAGGGCCCTGTCCTTGGCCTCATAGGCCTGACGGCGCAGCTGTTCGATCATCGGGTTGAGCGCCTCTTCGGGTTCATCGGCTTCATAGATGAAGCGCACGAAAAGGCTGCCCGCCTCGGGCTCCTCGATCTTCATGAGAAAGGTGGATGCGGGCCAGGACTCCCCTGCCTCGACCACGGTCGTCACCGACTCGCCCTCCCTGAGGATCACCTTGTCGCGAAGGCGGAAGCCGCCGCCGAAGCTCACCTCCCGGCCAAGATGCCTCGCCCCCTCAATGAGCCTCTCGCTGAGGAGCTCGCAGCCCTCCATGTGCTCAACAAACCTGTCGGGATGACGGGCGGCCTTCTCAAGACCGTTCCAGAGCTGGTCCCGCGTCACGAACGGCGGGATTTGGATGATGTGTTCATGTACCTTGCGCATGCTGTCTGCCTTTGTTTTTTGATTTTCCGGTTTCGCCGGGGATCACTCGGCGGCGTGTCCGCGGTCCTTTTCGCCCGTCAGATAGACTTCGAGCCACTGGCTGTATCGCGACACGATGAAGCTGAAGAAGAAGTACACGAGGGCGATGAAGACATAGCCCTCAATGAAGTAGCCGCGCCAGAGCGCGTCGCCCAGAGCGAGGCGCAGGCTGCCCGTCAGGTCGTACATCGAGACGACCGTCACCAGAGACGTGTCCATGAAGCACGAGAGCAGGCTGTTGACGAAGGCCGGAATGATGGCCACGAGCGCCTGCGGCAGGATCACCGCCGTATAGACCTGTCGCTGGGAAAGGCCGAGCGAGGCGGCCGCGTCGAACTGGCTGCGGGGAATCGTCTGAAGGCCGCCGCGAACGATCTCCGCCATGTAGGCCGCCTGAAAGAGCGCAATGGCGACGGAGATGCGCCAGAACGGATCAATGCGAACGCCTGCAGGCAGGAGAAGCGGGAAGATGAAGGCGGCAACGAAAAGCACCGTAATGAGCGGCACCCCGCGCACGAGCTCGATGTAGCCCGTGGACACGGAGGCAACGGCCGGCATCTTGCTGCGTCGCCCGAGCGCGAGCAGAATGCCGAGCGGCACGGATGCTCCCATGCCCACCAGCGTAAGCACAATCGTAAGCGGCAGGCCGCCCCACATGTCGGTGGAGATGCTCTCAAGCCCGAACACGCCGCCGAGCATCAGAATGAAGAAGAAGACGACGGCGGCGCTCCAGAGCATGCCGAGCGTGCGCAGATAGGGCTTGCGCCACATGAACGGAAAGGAGCTCACCACAAGCATGGCAAGCACAATCCCCGTTGCAGCGGCGGCACGCCACTGAAGGTGGTACGGATAGCGTCCGAAGATGATGAGGCGCCACTTCTCGGCGACGAAGCCCCAGCAGGCGCCGCTGCTCTGGCCGCAGGCCTGCACGTCCGGCGTCCAGACGGCGTTGACGAGCCCCCAGAGCACGAGCTTGCCGACTATGAACGCAATGACGGCCGATACGACGACGGTGAACAGGGACGCCATGGGCGAATAGAAGTAACGGCGGCGGATGCGCTGGGAAAGGGAGCCGCTGAACGAACTTTCGGTGATCATGCCGGCCTCCTTACTGCGGGGCCCGCATGATGCGGGCGTTGAGCGCATTCATCACAACCGAGATGACGAGATTGAGCGTCAGGTAGACGGCCATGATGATGCAGATGACCTCAAGCGCCTGAGCGCTCACGTTGATCACGGTGTTGCCGATGTTGACGAGGTCGGGATAGCCGACCATCACCGCAAGGGACGAATTCTTGGTGAGGTTCATGTACTGGCTTGCAAGCGGCGGAATCACCAGTCGCATGGACTGCGGGAAGATCACGTAGCTCACGGTCTCGGTCATCGTCATGCCGAGCGCAAGCCCTGCGTCCCACTGGCCTGCCTTGACGGCCAGAACGCCTGCGCGGACGATCTCCGCAATGGAGGCCGACGTGAAGAGCGTGAGGCCGAGCGAGAGCGCGAGGAATTCAGGAGAGATCTGGCTGCCGCCCCTGAGCGCGAAGCGCGTCTGCACGGGATGATCCCATCCCGAGACGACGCCGCAGAGCACCCAGGCGACGATGAAGACGCCTGCGAACACGGCAATGCCGGTCGTGTTGGCCATCAGTCCCGTCATGCGTCTGCGGGCGAAGAAGGCCGATGCGAAGCCGCATGCGGCGCCCGCACCTGCGGCGATCCACATGGCCCATCCGCCCATCAGGGGGGATGCGTACTGAAGGCCGCTCTTCGAGAGGAAGACCCAGTCCCCCACGTGCAGGGCCGTGCGGCCGGCAGGCAGGAGTTCCGTCACGGCTAGATAGACGGCAAGGAGCAGGACCAGAAGCGGAATGTTGCGGTAGAACTCGACGTGCGCCGTGCCCAGAAAGCGGAGCATCGGATGGCGCGAGAGGCGCATGAGGCCCACGACGACGCCGAGCACGGTCGCCGCGATGATGGAGACTGCGGAGACCTTGATCGTGTTGAGCATGCCCACCAGGAAGGCTCTGGACATGTGATCCGTATTGGTGAATGGGATCAGCGCCTCACCGATGTCGAATCCGGCGGGATTGCCGAGGAAGGCAAAGCCGCTGTTGATGTGGCGTTCTGCAAGATTGTCCGCCACGTTCATCGAGACGGCGGCAAGGAAGCCCACGAGGATGAGGATCAGCACGGCCTGAATCGTATATTCGCGGCGCTTTCTGGCCTTCTCGCGCTCCTTCCAAGCAGCGTCGCCGTAGATACCAAAAGATTCCCTGGATAGCATGATTTTTTTTGACTGACAAAAGGCCCCAGAGCGTCCTCTGGAGCCTTCTGTACTAAACAACGGGCTGCCGGTCGGCAGCCGAGGATGCGGATCAGCGGATCGGCATAGCGTACATCAGGCCGCCGTCCGTCCACAAGCGGTTCAGACCGCGGGGCAGGTTGAGCGGTGTCTTCGGACCGAAGAACTCGGTCCAGGACTCGCCGTAGTTGCCGACCTGCTTAATGATACGGTACGACCATTCCTTGTCGAGACCGATCAGCTTACCCATGTCGTCGCTCTGACCAAGCAGGCGCTGGAGGTTCGGATTGGCGCTCGTCTTGCGCAGTTCGTCGGCATTGGCCTTCGTGATGCCGAGTTCTTCGGCCTCGACCATCGTGTTGAAGGACCAGCGGACGATCTGGAACCATTCGTCGTCACCGCGGCGGACGGCCGGGCCGAGAGGCTCCTTGGAGATCACTTCGGAAAGAATCTCGTACTTGGACGGATCCTGAGCGAGCGTACGCATGCCTGCGAGGTCGGACATGTCGGTCGTGTAGACCTGGCAGCGGCCAGACAGGAAGGCGGACTGAGTGGCTTCGGTCGTGTCGAACACCACCGTCTTGTAGCTCATCTTGTGGGAGTTGAAGTAGTCGGCCAGCGTCTTTTCGGAGGACGTGCCGGACTGGACGCAGACCGTGGCGCCGTCAAGCTCCTTGGCGGTCTTGATGCCGAATTCCTTCGGAACGATGAAGCCCTGGCCGTCATAGTAGGACACGGCCACGAATACGGAACCCTGGCTGGCGTCGCGCGTCATCGTCCAAGTGGTGTTGCGGGCGAGCACGTCGATTTCGCCGGACTGCAGGGCGGTGAAGCGTTGCGGAGAGCTGAGCGGAACGTACTTGACCTTGTCGGCGTCGCCGAGAACGGCGGCGGCCACGGAGCGGCAGATGTTGACGTCGAGGCCGCGCCACTTGCCCTGGCTGTCGGCGCTGGAAAAGCCCGGAGCGGACGTGTTGACGCCGCAGAGCACGTGGCCGCGCTTCTTGACGTTGTCAAGCGTGACGCCAGCGACGGCAGGCATGGCAACGGCACCTGCGGCAAGCAGTGCTGCAACGAACAAAAGCTTCATCTTCATTTCGAGTTCCTTCCTTTCGGGATCGAGTTGTTCTGCCTGTGTCCCGGCACTTCGAGGGAAAGTCGCGGCAGGGCTTCGGGCGTCAATGACCTTAAGTTTACAGACACTCCTGCAAACGCCAAGCAAAATTTGTCCCACATCGAATCATGAACAACCCACCTATTTCGTTCTGCCTAGAAACGCATCTCAAAATGTCGCCAAATCACGCGTTCGCTCACAAAAAGCCTGTAAAGCACAGGGTTTGGCAAATCCTCGTGTTACAATGGCAGACTCTTCAAACTCCCGCTCCGACTTATGTCCGTTTACACAGAGCTGTTTTCCCTTTTCATCCTCGTCTGTCTCAGCGCCTTTCTGAGTTGCGCTGAAATCTCCCTCGCCTCCGCCCGCCGCTCCAGACTCAACGTACTTGCGGACGACGGCGACCGCCGCGCCCGACTCGTCCTCGACCTGCAGGAACATCCCGGCCAGTTCTTCTCCGCCATCCAGATCGGCACGAACGCCCTCGCCCTTCTCGGCGGCGTCGTCGGCGAAGCCGCCTTCTCGCCGTTCTTCAAGTGGTGCCTCTCGTTCGTGTTCACCCCCGAACAGATTCACGGCGTCGACTTCGTCATCTCCTTCGTACTCGCCACGCTTCTCTTCGTGATCTTCGCGGACCTGCTCCCGAAGCGCCTTGCCGTCGCCAAGCCCGAGGAAACGGCCATGACCGTCGTCCGTCCGACCTTCGTCATGATCAAGCTCCTGCGCCCGCTCGTCTTCGTGCTTGAAAAGTTCTCCGACGCGCTGATGCGCTCGCTCGGCTTCTCGACGAAGCGTCAGGACACAATCACGTCCGAGGACATTCTCGCGAGCGTCGGCGCCGCCACGGCCGCCGGCGTGCTTGCTCCGCAGGAGGAAGCCGTCATCCAGAACGTGTTCGACCTTGAAAGCCGCCTCGTGCCCTCGGCCATGACGCCGCGCGAGAACATCGTCTTCTTCACGCTCGACGACCCCGAGGAGGAGGTACGCGTCAAGATCTCCTCCGTCCCGTACAACCGCTTCCTCATCTGCGACAAGGACCTCGACCACATCATCGGCTACGTCGACAGCATGCACATCCTGCGACAGGTCCTCAACAACAAGCCGATCTCCTTCAAGGAGCCCGGCGTCGTCCAGACCTGCCCCTTCATTCCGGACAGCCTGACGCTTTCCGAAGTGCTCGACGTCTTCCAGCGCTCCCGCGCCGACTTCGCCGTCATTCTCAACGAGTACGCCCTGGTCGTCGGCGTCATCACGATCAACGACGTGATGAGCACCGTGATGGGCGAGCTCGTCGTCAACGCTGACGAACTTCAGATCGTCGAGCGTGAGGACGGCACGTGGCTTGTCGACGGCTCCACGCCGATCGACGACCTCGAGCATGCGCTCGACATCGACGAGTTCCCCGAGGACACGACCTACGAGACGGTCGCGGGCTTCATGATGTACATGCTGCGCAAGATCCCCAAGAGGACCGACAAGGTCGTCTGGGCTGGCTACACCTTCGAGGTGATCGACGTCGACAACAACAAGATCGACCAGATCCTCGTGACACGCAACAAGCGCCCCGCGCCCGTCGCCGACGCGGAAGAGCCTGCCAAGGCCGACTGAGGCGCCATTCGTTCCGCCTGAAAAGAAAGAGGAGCCCTGATCGGGGCTCCTCTTTCTTTTTCTTCAGACGGGTCCGGACTTATTCGGCCGCCGTCTTCTTTTTGGTCGTCCTACGGGTCGTCTTGCGGGGCTTGGCCTCGGAGTTCTCCTCGCCGGATTCGGTCGCCTCGGCGTCCTTCTTGCTCGGCTGGAACTCAAACGCGATGCTGCCGTTGCCCTTCACGATGAGGAAGGCCTTGAAGGCGCGCTTGCTCTTCTTCGAGATGAAGCCCGAGAGCAACTGCGTGCGCTTGTTGGCAAGGAGTTCCGTGACCTCCTCGGACGTGATGTCGCGGGAAAGGATGGTCTTGCTGATGCGGAACGTGCACTTCTTTTCGCCGCGAATGTTCTTCTCGCACTGGTAGGCTGCGGGCATTTCAAGCACGCGGGCGCCGCAGCACGGGCAGACGCCGACGACGGGAGCGCTTTCGATCTCCTCGTCCGTCACCTCGGCCTTTTCCTCCTCGCCGAAGTCGAACTGCATCTTCCAGAGGCCGTCGGTCTCGTCCTTTTTGAGAATCAGTTCGGCCTCAAACGGGAAGCCGCGCTTGCTGATGAAGCCGGAAAGCGGTCCCACGCGCCCCGTGTTGAGGAGCTCTTCAACCTCAGCCTGTTCGAGCATGCGGCCCGAAGGATGCTTGGCAATCGAGAACTCGCAGCCGGGCGTCGTGCAGGCGAAGCGGCGGTAGTTTTCGACGATCTCGCCGCCGCACTGCGGACAGGGCGCCTCAATGCGGCGCGGATTTTCAAGCGGCACGCTGTTGCCCTCGTACTGCTTGGCCATGTTGACGACATTCTCCGTCAGGCGTCGGATCTCGCGCATGAACTCGTCGCTCTGGAACTTGCCCTCCTCGATGAGGCGCAGCTTTTGCTCCCACTCGGCGGTGAGGCGCGGCTCGCTCAGTTCGGCGATCTTGAGCCCCTTGAGCAGCGTGATGAGCTGGAAGGCCTTAGCCATCGGATGCAGATCGCGCTCCTCACGGCGCATGTACTTCTGCTCAATCAGGCCCTCGATGATCGAGGCGCGGGTGGCAGGTGTGCCCAGGCCCTTGTCGGCCATGGCGCCGCGCAGTTCGTCGTCCTCAAGCTTCTTGCCTGCGGTCTCCATAGCGCTCAGGAGCGTGGCTTCCGTGTAGCGGGCGGGAGCCTTGGTCTGCATGGTGGAAACGACGACGTCCTTCACGGCGGCCGGTTCGCCGGGCTTGACGGGAGTAAGCGCCTCGCGCTGGGTACGGCCCTTGCCGGCCACTTCGAGCCAGCCGGGCTCGGCAAGCACCTTGCCCTCGGTCTTGAACTGGTGGGCGCCGACGGTCGTGATGCGGACCGTCACGTCATACTCGGCCGCAGGATAGAAGACGGCCAGAAAGCGGCGCACGACCAGATCGAAGATCTTCTGCTCGACCTCATTGAGAGTCTTCGGAAGCTGCCCCGTCGGAATGATGGCGAAGTGGTCGCTGATCTTCGTGTTGTCGAAGATGCGCTTGTCCGGACGAACCCAGTTCTGCGTCAGGATCTTGGACGAGAAGGCTGCGTAGTCCGTGAGGCCGCCCAGTGCGTTGAGCGTGTCGCGCACGGTCGGCATGTAGTCTTCGGGAAGCGCGCGGGCGTCGGTTCGCGGATAGGTGAGAACCTTGTGCTTTTCATAGAGCGCCTGCGCGATGGAAAGCGTCGTCTTGGCGGAATAGCCGAAGCGGCTGTTGGCCTCGCGCTGCAGGCTCGTCAGGTCGAAGAGCAGGGGCGAAAGCTGACGGGAACGCTTCGAGGTCTCCTCGATCTTGCCCATGCCGTTGCGGCAGGCCGCGGCAATCCTGCGGGCCTCGTCCTCCGTCCAGAGGCGCTCGGCCTTGCGGTCGGGATCATCCTTGTCCTTGCGGAAGTTCGGGTCGATCCAGATGCCCTCGTATTCGCCCGCGGAGACGCCGAACACGGCGGAAACCTCCCAGTAGCCCTTGGGCACGAAGGCATTGATCTCCTCCTCACGCTTGACGACGATCGCGAGCGTCGGCGTCTGAACACGGCCGACGGTCGTCAGGAAGAAGCCGCCTTCCTTGGAGTTAAAGGCGGTCATGGCGCGCGTGCCGTTGATGCCGACAAGCCAGTCGGCTTCGGATCGGCAGCGGGCGGCGGCCTCAAGGGGCTTCATCTCATCATCGGTGCGCAGATGACGGAAGCCCTCCTGAATGGCGTTCTTCGTCATGGACTGGAGCCAGAGACGCTTGACGGGCTTCTTGCTGCCGCAGGACTGCATGATGTAGCGGAAGATCAGTTCACCCTCGCGTCCCGCGTCGCATGCGTTGATGACTTCGGTCACGGCACGGCTTCGGATCTTCTTCGACAAAGCCTTGAGCTTCTCTTCGGACTTCTTGATCGGCTTGAGATCGAAGTAGGGCGGCAACACGGGAAGGTTCTTGAAGGTCCAGCGGCCGCGCTTGACATCAAACTCTTCGGGCGCAGTAATTTCGAGCAGATGACCGACGGCGGAGCCGATCACCATGTCGTCACGGACCCAGAAGTCGCCGTCGCGCGTGAAGCCCCCGAGAGCTCGCGCAATATCGCCTGCAACGGAAGGCTTCTCAGCAATGACAAGAGATAAGGACATACGATGCATCTCCATGACCGCAGTTATCGTGGAACCGGCGGGCACAGCAAACTGAAAACAAATGAATGGCGGCATGCGCCTGCGTTGGACATCATTATGCAACAGACGCCGCAGGGAATGCCCTCGTGCAAATATTCATAGCGTACCAACTACAGGCAGCCGGACTCAACTCCCTGCCAGACGCAGCTCGGCAAGAATGTCGTCCGAAGACTCGACAAGCCTCGCTCCCTGACGGATCAGCCTGTGACATCCCCTGGCGAAGGGAGAGTGGATGGACCCCGGCACGGCCATGACGTCCCTGCCCCAGTCGGCCGCCGTTCTCGCGAGGCTGAAGAGATGGGAGCCCGTGCCTGCATTGAGCGCCAGAAGCGCCTGCGCGGAGGCCATGCGGCAACACGTCTGCAGCTCCCGCCCCTCGGGCGAGAATCCGAACCCCGGCGCAACGGCGGTCATGATGAGGCCTCCCTTGTCCAGAAGCTCGTGGAGAAGATCTCGTCCCTCGGACGGCCAGACCCTGTCGGGTCCGCAGGGCTGCCAGACGAGCGCCCTGCCGCCTGTGCGGAGCACGCTTGCGAGAAACACCGTCTCCGTTCCGGGAAAGTGCCCCGTCGAGAGCAGAAGCTCGTTGCGGGTTCCGAGCGCCTCGCCGAAAACCTCCGCATTGTACAGAGCCTCCCTGTCGGGGTGCGTGCTGCCGCCCACCGTAAGCACGGGCTTGGCGAGAAGGCCCGCGTCACCGCGGTACCAGAGAAGCACGGGCGCGGCGCCCGCCTCGATCATGAGGCGGGGATAGCGGGGATCGGCCAGCGTGATGAAGCCGACTCCCTTCGTTTCGGACAGCCACGACAGGATGCGTTCCGCCTCTCCGCTCGAATTAACCTCGCGGATCTCGCGCGCCGCCGTCTCGCCGGCAAGCTTCGTCAGGGTTCCCGACGAGGCGTCGAAAAGCGCCTCGACGCCGCCCGTCTGCTGCAGGAGCCTGAGGATCTCAGGCACCGAAAGCACAGTAAGCAGAGAAAGCTTGATCCAACATTCGGCCTCGCGGCCCGTTTCAGGCGTCATGTCCCTTCCCGTGGTGAATCCGCCCGCCCTCTTGAGTCCGGACGGCAGTTCTGATCTAAAATAGACGGTTTTACAAGTTCAACTCTTTCTAGGAGCGTCTCGTGGCTCTTCTGCCCATTATCCAATATCCCGATCCCGTTCTGGCTGCCAAGGCCGAGCCCGTCACCGAGTTCAACGACGAGCTCCGCAAGCTTGCCGCCGACATGGCCGAAACCATGTATGCGGCCCCCGGCGTCGGGCTCGCGGCCAATCAGGTGGGCAGCCTCAAGCGCATCGTGGTCATCGACATCACCGACGAGAAGAACAACCTTCTCGTCCTCGTCAATCCCTACATCAAGTCCCACACGGAGGAGCTTGCCGAATTCGAAGAAGGCTGCCTTTCCCTCAAGGGACTTTATGAAAAGGTGAGCCGCCCCGATGGCGTCACCGTGTGCGCCCAAGACCTTGACGGCAAACCTTTCGAAATCGAGGCCACCGGCCTTCTCGCCGTTTGCCTGCAGCATGAGCTTGACCACCTTGACGGCACGGTCTTCATCGACCATCTCAGCCGCCTCAAGAAGGACCGCGCCAAGACGAAGTTGCGCAAGCTTCGCAAGAACGACAAGCAGGCCTGAGCCTGAGCGGCGCAGGCCGCGTCAGGCAGGATGCCTGTGGCAGTGCTCCGCGATGAGCGCGCCAAGTTCGGGCACCAGAGCCTCGGGGAGCTGATGCCCCATGCCCTCGATCACCTCGAAGCGTGCGTTGGGAATCAGATCTGCGGTCTCCCTGCCTGCCGCAAGCGGCAGAAGCGGATCCGCCGTGCCGTGAATGATCAGCGAGGGCGCCGCCAGACGCCTGAGCTGCCAGGACCTGTCCCCACTCGCCAGAATGGCCAGCAGCTGCCGCGCCGTTCCGTCAGGATCGTAGTGCAGGCTCCCCAGCATGCCCAGCATGCTCTCGAGTTCCTCGCCCGACGGCTTGTACGCCGGCCCTGAAAGGGTGGTGAACACGCGGGCGAAGTAATCCCTCAGTCCTTCCTCCGTATTCAGATTGTCGGGCTTTCTCAGAAGAGTCCAGACCGCATTGAGACGACCGAATCCCGTTCTCGGGTTGCCCGAAGCGGAGGCGATCGACGTGAGCGATGCCACGCGATTGGGGGATTGCACGGCCGCCACCTGTGCGATCATGCCGCCCATGGAGATGCCGACGATGTGCGCCCTGCGTATCGACAGGTGATTGAGGAGGCGCTCCACGTCGAGCGCCATGTCCTCAAGCGCGTAGGCGCTCGTCACCTTTCGGCGCAGAAGCGCCTGCGCCACGGCTGAGGCCACGTTTCTTCCGTCCGCCTTCATGTCCGTGCAGCGGGAGCTCTCCCCGCAGTCGCGGTTGTCGGGCGTGATGACCTGAAAGCCTTCCCGCACAAGGTGTGCGATGAGGCTTGTCGGCCAAGCGGCGCTCGACATGCCAAGGCCCATGATCAGCACGACGGCGGGCGCATCCGAGGCGCCATAGCGCCGGTAGGCCAGCTTGAATCCGTTGTAATAAAGTGCGTCCACGTCGTTTCTCTCTTTGCGCCTCTCTGCCTAAAGTACCGTACACTAGTACCATCATTGTATTTTGACACTTGAAAACGCTCCCCATCCAGCGTCGCCGGAGTCCAAACGTATGAAGATCATTTTTGCAGGCACGCCCGACTTCGCGGCCGTCGCGCTCAAGCACCTCATTGACGCGGGACACGAGATCGCCCTCGTTCTCTCGCAGCCCGACCGCCCGAGCGGCCGCGGCATGAAGCTCACTCCCTCGCCCGTCAAGAAGCTCGCCCTTGAGCACGGCATTCCCGTCATCACGCCGGTCACGCTGAGCCTGAAGAAGGCACCCGAAGAGTCCGCCCGCATTCACGCGGACCTCAAGGCCGTCGGCGCCGACCTGCTCGTCGTGGCCGCATACGGCCTCATTCTTCCGCAGGCTGTTCTCGACTGCGCCAAGGGCATCGGCCGCAACGGCGACATCCGCGCCATCAACATCCACGGCAGCCTTCTGCCCCGCTGGCGCGGCGCCGCGCCCGTTGCGCGCGCCATCGAGTCCGGAGATGCGGAAAGCGGCGTCGTGCTCATGAAGATGGAGCTGGGCCTTGACACGGGTCCGATGATCCGCACCGTGCGCACGCCCATCACGCAGGAGGACACCTCCGACACGCTCATGATGCGCCTGGCCGAACTCGGCGCAGAGCTCCTCGTCGAATCCCTCAGGACGCCGGACGAACTCGACTGGACGCCCCAGCCCGAGGAAGGCGTCACCTATGCCGAGAAGCTTCTGAAGACGGAAGCCGTCATCGACTGGACCCTTCCCGCAAAAGTCCTCGCCAACAAGGTTCGCGCATTCAATCCCTTCCCGGGAACTGTATTCGACAAGGACGGCGTCCCCGTCAAGATCTGGCAGGCCGAAGCGCTCGAGCTCTCTGGTCATCCCGGCGAAGTGCTCGACACGACGAATGGTCTTGTGATCGCCTGCGGCGAAGGCGCTCTTCGCGCCACGGTTCTGCAGAAGCCCGGCAAGCCCAAGATGGCCTTCGGTCCCTTCCTTCAGAGCCTGCCCTTTACCGTTGGTGAGGTCGTCAAGTGAGCATCGCCGCGTCCGCGCCGCACAAGCAGGCGCCTTTTTCCAAAATCGTGAGCGCCGTCGCCTCCGCACGCACGCAGCTGCGCGCAGGCGCCTCGCTCAACTCCGTCATCCGACCTGCGCTTCTCAACGTCCCGCTGGAAAGCCGTCCCGCCGCACAGGCGCTCATCTATGAGAGCGTGCGCCGCTGCGCGAGAACGACCGCACTCGTCGGACTGCTTTGCAGCCGCCAGCCCTCGGCCGAGGTGCTCTCCGTGCTCGAGACCGCCTTCGCCGCCTTCTCGCTCGGCAGGCTCGCAGTCTTCACCGTCGTGTCCGAAACGGTCACGGCGGCCAAGGCGAACCCGCAGACCCGTGCCGCCTCAGGCTTCATCAACGCCGTGCTCCGCCGCTATCTGCGCGAGAAGGATGAACTGGAAAAGAAGATCGCCTCCCGCGACGAGGTCCGCTTCAATGCTCCCGCTTGGTGGATTGGCCGCATCCGCACGATTTATCCAAAGGATGCGGACCGCATTCTGGAGCTGGGCACGCGTCATCCTCCGATGACGCTGCGCGTCAACGTCCGCCTCATGA
Source organism: Sutterella sp. KLE1602 (assembly GCF_001578585.1). Lineage (NCBI taxonomy): Bacteria > Pseudomonadati > Pseudomonadota > Betaproteobacteria > Burkholderiales > Sutterellaceae > Sutterella > Sutterella sp. KLE1602. The sequence goes on along the minus strand of NZ_KQ968496.1, from coordinate 16,699 downwards.
CCGTCGAAGACTATCTTGACCGGCTGAAGGCCGCAGGGCTTGAAGCCCGCCGAGTCGGCCCCGAGGCCATCGAACTCGTCACGCCCGTCCCCGTCGACCGCATTCCCGGCTTTGCCGACGGGCTGAGTTCCGTTCAAGATGCAGGAACGCAGCTTGCTGCGCATCTGTTGCCCGTGAAGGCGGGCGACCGGGTGCTGGACGCCTGCTCGGCTCCCGGCGGCAAGACCGCCCACATTCTCGAGCGCGCGGACTGCGCCATGACTGCGCTGGAGATCGATCCCGCCCGAGCCGTCAAGGTTCGCGAGACTCTCGACCGACTCAAACTCAAGGCCGACATTCGAACGGCTGACGCCGGCGACACGGCAAGCTGGTGGGACGGCAAGCCCTTCGACGCCATTCTGCTTGACGCGCCGTGCACGGCAAGCGGCGTGGTGCGCCGCCAGCCCGACACGCCGTGGCTCCGTCGCCCCGACGACATCAAGAAGCTCGCCTCAGAACAGAAGAGGCTCCTCAAGACGCTCTGGCCCCTGCTCCGCAAGGGCGGCAGGATGCTCTACGCCACGTGCTCGATCTTCCCCGAAGAAGGCACGGGACAGATGAAGGCATTCCTGGCCGCAACGCCCGACGCCCGTCTCGTCCCCCTGTTTGCAGGCAATGACGGCATGCTGACTCTTCTGCCCGAGGAATCGGGAGAATGGCGCTCCGACGCCCAGCTGCCCACCGTGCATGACGGCTTCTTCTATGCCCTTTTGGAAAAGCAAGCCTGACATGTACAAAGCGACCCGACGCCAGACCCTGAAACTTGCGCTGCTCGCGGCGCTCGGCGCTTCGTCCATGACCGCGCCCGAGGCGCGGGCGGCCGACGCGACCTTCATGCGCGCCGCGCTCACGCTTGACGAACCTGGCGAGCGGTCGGGCCTCTTCCTGAGCTCCTCCTTTGAGTTTGACCTGCCTCAGGCGCTCTCCGAGGCGCTTCACAGGGGCATTGCGCTCTATTTCGTTCACGAATTCAGGCTCTACAAGGAGCGGTGGTACTGGATCGACAAGGCCACGATCCGCTGCCGCTTCATGATCCGTCTGGCGTTCGATCCGCTCACGCGCCGTTACCGCCTCTCCTACAACGGGCTTTCGCTCTCCTTCGACACGCTTGAACAGGCCCTGCCCTACATCAAGAACATCAGGCGCTGGCGCGTCGGTCCCTCGAACGCCGTGCGCAATGCGGAGGACTACGCGGCCGAACTGCGCTTCTATCTGGACACGGACAAGCTTCCCAAGCCGATGCAGGTCGTCAACACGGGCAGTAGCGACTGGACGCTCACCAGCGACTGGATAGAACTTCCGATTCCTGCGGAAGTCATCGCTCCCGCGGAGTAAGAGACAGCCATGCCCCGCTGGTTACGCTACAGCACCCTGATCGCCATCTCCTTTGCGAGCATCGCCATGCTCGGGCTGGCGATCAGTCTCTTCAATCCCAAGCTGTTCGACAGGTACTTCCCGTTCCTGCTCGTCCTGAACGCCGTCATCGCCGCCGTCCTTTTTTGCGTCGTGACGACGCTGTGCCTGCGTCTGGCAAGACGCCAGCGCTCAAAGCAGTACGGCTCGCACATGACGGCGAAGCTTGCGCTCACGACGGCCCTCATCAGCGTGGTGCCGACGCTGACTGTCTATGCGATCTCCACGGCCTTCATCAGCCGCTCGCTTCAGGACTCCTTCTCTCCACGCGTGGAGGCCTCGCTCGACGCAGGCGTTCGCATCACGCAGGAGATGCTCGCCAAGCAGGAACAGTCCACGCAGGAGCTGGCACGTGACTTCGCGGATGCACTCGCCGGGACGCCCGACTCCCTGATGCTACACGACCTGCTCAAGCTTCTGGAGCCGCATTCGGGAACCGAGGCTCTTGTCCTCACAAGCACGGGCTCCGCCGTGGCGGCTGCAGGCTCCCGCATCAACGTGCTGATGCCCGACCTGCCCTCGCAGCTCCAGCTCAAGACCGCCAAGACGACGGGCATCTACAGCATCGTCGACGGCGACACGCTTTTCGAGGCTCCTGAAGCGACAGGCGGCTCAAGCGACCTACGCATACGCGTCATCATCCCCATTTCGACGCTGCACGCTCCGTCCCTCTCCGACTTCAAGACCACGGGACTGCTTGCCAAGACCGCCAGCAGCCAGCAGCTCTTCCTGCAACTGACCCAGCCCGTCGACAAGACGATCGGGCTTCATGCGGCCACGCTCGTCGCAGGCTACCGCGAGTACCAGCAGCTGGCCTACAGCCAGAGCTCCATGGCCACGCTTTACGCGCTGACGCTCTCGCTCATCGTCCTGCTTGCCGTCTTCGCGAGCGTTCTCGCTGCGCTGTCCTTTGCACGCAGGACGACGTCGCCCGTCATGCAACTTGCCGAAGGCACCAGACGCGTGGCCACGGGCGACTTCATGCCGATCCGCGAGTTCCAGGGCGGCGACGAAATCAACGTGCTGACCCGCTCCTTCAACTCGATGATCAAGGAAGTGTCCGAAGCCAGACGCGGCCTCGAGCTGCAGCGCCTGCAGGCCGAGCAGGCCCAGGCGTTTCTGGAGCGCGTGCTCGGCAACATTTCGTCGGGCGTCGTGGTCGTGGACCACTGGTACACGGTCGTCACGGCCAATCAGGCGGCACGCCGCATCATGGGCGAGCAGAACGTGATGACGGGCGCCTCCCTTCGCGATACGCTGCCCGAATTCGTTTCGACCCTCGAGGAATATCAGCACAGGGAGAGCATCGGCACGGCCCCCGAACCCCTCGACTTCGAGCTTGAACAGAACGGCGTGACGATTCCGCTCTACCTGAAAACTACGCCCATGCAACTCGGCACCCAGACGGGGTCCGTGCTCGTCTTCGACGACGTGACCGCCCTCATGAAGGCGCAGCGAGCCACCGCCTGGGGCGAGGTCGCCCGCCGCCTTGCGCACGAGATCAAGAATCCGCTCACGCCCATCAGGCTTTCCGCCGAAAGGCTGGCCTGGAAGCTTCACGCCAAGCTGACCGAGGAAAAGGACCTGCAGCTTCTCCAGAGGACGACCAACACCATCATCGAGCAGGTCGACACGCTCAGGCAGATGGTCAACGACTTCAGGGAGTACGCGCGCATGCCCGCCGCATCCCTTGTCCCGCTGAACCTCAACGAGTTCATGGAAACCGTCCTGCAGCTTTACCACGATGCAGGTCACGCCATCAGCTTCGTCCCCGGAGAGGGGCTGCCGGAGATCGACGCGGACCCCGCCCAACTCAGGCAGGTGTTCCACAATTTGATTTCCAACAGCCTCGAGGCCGTGACGGAAGGTGAGCTCGTTCGCATTTCGATCAGAACGGAAGCGCTGGAATCCCAATACCATGCAGGCGCAATCGGCGCTGTTAAACTCTCTATTGAGGATAATGGGCCCGGCTTTACGGATAAAATCCTGAATGCTGCCTTTGACCCCTATGTGACAACCAAGCCGACGGGAACGGGGCTCGGCCTGCCGATCGTGAAGAAGATCCTTGACGACCACGGCGCCGCCATCAAGCTCAAGAACCGCAGCAACGAAGAAACCGGCGAGATTCTCGGCGCATCTGTCGAAATTGTCTTCAAAGTCTCTCGACTAGAGCACAACCCAATTTCCAACTGAGCCACAACATGCATACAGTCTTGATCGTTGACGATGAATACGGTATCCGCGAGCTCCTTTCAGAGATTCTGGAGGACGAGGGCTACCAAGTCCTGACCGCAGAAAATGCCAAAATCGCTCAGAGCCTAGTTGGCAAGCACGACTTCGACCTGATTCTCCTTGACATCTGGATGCCCGACATGGACGGCATTTCCCTGCTCAAGGAGTGGTATTCGCATAACACCGTCAGGTGCCCCATCGTGATGATGTCAGGCCACGGCACCATTGAAACCGCAATGGAGGCCACGCGCTTCGGTGCAATGGACTTCCTCGAGAAGCCGATCTCGATGCAGCAGCTTCTGAAGACGTGCAAGCAGATGATCCAGTTCTGGGAGCACGAAAAGGTTTCGCGTCCCCGCGAAAACGAACAGGCCAAGGCCGCCAGCGTCGCTCTGGCGGGCTGGAAAAAAGCTTCCTGCTCCCCTCTGAATGTTTCGCTCGCCAACCTCAACGACAAGTCCAGGTTCTGCGACCACTTCATTCTCACGGACGTGCCGCTTCGCATCGGTCCTCAGGCCCGCCTGCCGATCATCGACGTTCCCGAACTCCATTTCGAGTTCAACCTCAACCTGCCGCTGCGTGAGCTTCGCGACAGTCTTGAACGCGCCTACATCACCCGCGTCGCCCAGTTCTACGGCGGCTCGGTCACGATGCTTGCCAAGCATGCGGGTCTGGAGCGCACTCACCTCTACCGCAAGATTCGCCAGCTCGGCCTGGAGCTCAAGAAAACCACCAGAAAGGATGAATCCGATCACATAGCGGCTGGCGACACGATGGAAGATCTTTCCGAGGAAACCTCGGACACTCCCGACAACAAGAAGTGCTTCCAGATCCATCAGAAAACCACCGACGTGAATAACGGCTCGGACGACTCATGAAAATCCTTATTGTGGGCGCAGGCCGCATCGGCAGCTCGGTCGCCGAGAGTCTGGTCTCCGAAGCCAACGACATCACCGTCGTTGACCAGGACGCCGAGCGCATCGGATCCCTGCAGTCGAGATTCGACCTGCGCGGCGTCGTGGGCAACGCCACCAGCCCGCAGGTGCTGACCGATGCAGGCGCGGCCGATACGGACATGCTGATCGCCGTCACCTCGAGCGACGAGACGAACCTCGTCGTAACGATGCTCTGCGCCCGCATCTTCAACATTCCGACCCGCATCGCCCGCGTCCGCAACAACGAGCTTCGAGACTATCCCCGCATTTTGGGCGAGGAAGGCTTTGAAGCAACGTCCATCATCTGGCCCGAGCAGGCGCTCGTGAGCTATCTCATCAAGCTCATTGACTTTCCCGAAGCCATTCAGGTTCAGGAATTCGGAGAAGGGCTTGCGAGCCTCATCGCCGTGCGCGCCAAGTCGGGCAGTCCGCTGGTGGGCCGCCCGATCCGTGAACTCTTCACGCATCTGCCTCAGGTTCCCGCACGCATCGTGGCCATCTTCCGCCGCAACCGCCGTCTGGAGGTGAACGCCTCCACCATTGTCGAGGCGGGCGACGAGGTCATCTGTCTGTGCGACACCAGACACGCCAGGCGCGTCATGGCGGAGCTGCGCCATCGCGAGCGCCCCGTGCACAGCATCATGATTGCGGGAAAGCCCAGCTTCACCCTCAATCTCGCGCGCATGCTCAAGACCGGCGAAAACCGTCCGGGCGGCAACTTCGACATCAGGATTCTGGAGAATGACCGCAACGTCGTGAAGCGCCTCTCCCGCGAGCTCGGCGATGCCGCCATGCTGATCGAGGGCGACTTCACCAGCGAGGACGTGCTTGACGCCGCAGGCATCGAGACGTGCGACCTGTTCATTGCAGTGTCCGAAAACGACGAGAACAACATCCTCGGCGCCCTTCTGGCCAAGAAGCTCGGCGCAGGCAAGACCATTGCGCTCGTCAACCGCAAGGCCTACGGCGACCTCATGCAGGGCAGCCAGATCGACATCACGCTGTCGACCACCACCGCCGCGCTCGGCGAGCTGATCCGCCACGTGCGCCGCGGCGACGTGGCGGCCGCCTACAGCCTGAGACGCGGCGCGGCCGAAGCGCTCGAAATCGTCGCCCACGGCGACCGCAGAAGCTCCAAGGTCGTCGGCAGGCGCATCGGCAGCATCTCGCTGCCCGAAGGCTGCGCCATCGGAGCCCTGATCCGCGGCAACGATGAAAACGCGCTCGTACTGATGGGCGACAAGGACACCGTCATCGAGGCGGAGGACCACGTGATCGTCTTCGTGCCCTCCAAGAAGCTCATCCCGAAGATCGAACGACTCTTCACGGTCAATGTCGGCTTCTTCTAAGGAGGCCTGACGCCATGTTCAACACGATCCGCTATCTGCTGCTGCCGGTGCTCAATGCCTCTGGGCCCGTCTTCATCTGGCTCGCCGCGGCGCTGCTCATTCCGTTCACGCTCTCCGTCTCAAAGCAGGACGGCGCGGCGGACAGCTTTCTGACGTGTTTTCTCATCACGCTCGCCACGGGCGTGGTCCTGATGCTTCTGACCCGTCGCTGGCGGCGGGAGCTGACTTCAAGGCACGGCTTTCTTCTCGTGACACTGATATGGACCTCCGTGCCGCTCTTCGGCACGATTCCCTTCATCATCGAACGCCCCGACATGAGCTTTGCACAGCTCTACTTCGAGATGATGTCCTGCCTCACGACGACGGGCGCAACGGTCTTCACGGGACTCGACAAGCTTCCCGTATCACTGAACGGCTGGCGCTGCTTCCTCTCGTGGATCGGCGGCATGGGCCTCATCGTGCTGTCCGTGGCCATTCTCCCGCTGCTCGGCGTGGGCGGCTCGCAGATCATCAAGGCCGAGACGACGGGCCCCCTCAAGGAGCACCGCCTGACGCCCCGCATCGCCGACACGGCCAAGGCGCTCTACATCATCTATCTCGGCGTCTCCGTCGCCTGCGCGATCTCCTACCATCTGGCAGGCATGGAATGGGAAGACGCCATCATGCACATGATGACGACCGTCAGCCTCTCGGGCATCGGCACGCATGACGCAAGCTTCGCATACTTCAACAGTCCCGCCGTCGATGCGGTCGCCATCGTCTTCATGCTGATCAGCGGCTTCAACTTCTCCCTCCACTTCATGGTATGGAGGCGCAGGAACTTCCTGATCTACCTGCAGGACGCGGAGGCGAAGGCCTGGATTGCAACGGCCGCCCTGATGTCGGCCCTCACGATCATCGTGCTCGCCGACGCGCACGTCTACGAAACGTCGGCCGAAACCGTGCGCCACGCGCTCTTCTCAGTGGTCTCCGTCATCACGACGACGGGCTACGCAACGGTCGACTACGCCTCCTGGCCGCTCGGCCTGCCCGTCCTCCTGCTGGTCGCCGCAGCGTTCTCGACGTGCGCAGGCTCGACGGGCGGCGGCATCAAGATGGTGCGCCTGCTGATCATCCTCGGCATGATCCGAAGGGAAATGACGAAGCTGCTTTATCCGAAGGCGGTGGTTCCGCTCACGCTCAACAAGACGCCGATCGACGAAAAAGTCTGCATCGCCGTGCTGGCCTACTTCATGGTCTGGCTCACGTCCTTCGTGATCGGCGCAGCCGTTCTGCTTCTGGCGGGACTCCCCCCCGGGGACGCCATCAGCGCCGCATGGGCCATGCTTTCGAACATCGGCCCGGGCCTCGGCGGCGTCGGCCCGACGGGAAACTATGCGGACCTGAGCGACATCCAGCTGTCCGTCTGCTCCTTCCTGATGCTCATCGGGCGCCTGGAGATCTTCACCGTGTTCGCGATCTTCACGCGGAACTTCTGGCGAATCTGATGCAGGCGGTGAGGCCGCCTGCGACGTGCAGTCCTACGGACGGCCCCACATGATGGCGTCGCCGTGCTTGATGGCGCGCTTGATCATCGACTGGAGAGGCACGACGCGCTGAAAGAAATTGATCTTCTCGACGGAGTTCCTCTTCTCCTCCTTCTCCTCCTCGCGCATGCGGAGCTCCTCGTCGTAGGTCGACTCGCGAAGCTTCCTTTCCCGCTCGGCCTCGATCTGCGCAAGGCGCTCCTTGTCCTTGCGGGCCTCCTCATCAAGGATCCTCAGGATTTCGGGCAGCTCGTCGCAGGAGAAGGCGCCTGTTTCGGTCCACGGGCGGCCGAGCACCTTGAAGACCCGCCTGGCCGTTTCCTCGAACATAATGAACGGCCCTGTGGCACGGCATGAAAAAAGCACCAGAGACATAGAAGACACTCCCGATCACAACCTTGGGTTACACTACTTCGCATAACATACCCACTGGATTTTATCGTACCTAACGGAGCCTTCTGTGTCTGCAGGGATCTGCATCATCGCCCACGAGCCGCTGGCCAGCGCATTGAAAAGCTGTGCCCGGCACATCTTCAGCGCCACGGGCGACACCTTCTGCGACTCCATCGCAGTCTTCGACGTGCCCTGCGACGTGGACGCCGAGCAAGGCGAGGCGGAAGCCCGCAGGCTCATCTCGAACTTCCCCGCGAATCAGGACGTGTTGGTCTTCACCGACGTTCTCGGCGCGACGCCTTCCAACATCGCCCATCGTCTTCTGGACAATCCGCAGGTGCGCGTCATCACGGGCGTCAATCTGCCCGCACTCATCACCGCTCTCAGTCATCACGAGGAATGCGCGGCCCGCATTGCCGTCATCGCCGAGGGAGCCGCGCGAGGCGGCATCTCCACGTCCTGCGGCAAGCCTTCCGCCATCAAGGACACTGTCAATGCAGACTAAGCAGCTCACCGTGCTCAACAAGCTCGGGCTCCATGCCCGTCCTTGCGCCCTGCTCGCCAAGACCGCAGGCTTCTTCAAATCCTCCATCACGCTCACGCACAACAACCACAGCGTGGATGCCAAGTCGATTCTCGGCCTCATGACGATGGCCGTGCCCGCAGGCACGACGCTCACCGTCACGGCGGACGGTCCCGACGAAGACAGCGCCATCAAGGACATCACCGCCCTTTTCGACAACAAGTTCGGCGAACAAGCCTAAGACGGAGAATCCACCATGAGTGACGAACCCCTCGTTGCGTCCTCCACAGTCGAAGAACAGGCACCGCCTCCCGAAAAGCTGACGGGCATCAGCGTCTATCCCGGCATCGCCTACGGCCTCTGCCAGCAATTCTCCGCCGGCGATCTGGAGATCCCGCAGTTCGTCATCGAAAAGACCGGAACCCGCGGCGAAATCCAGCGCCTGCGCGCCGCCATCGCCACCGTCGACAAGCAGCTCGGCGCCCTGATCGACTCCGCCGACGAAGACATGCCGGCCGAGGCGGCGGCGTTCATCGACGTGCACCGCACCATCCTTCGAGACCCCACCCTGATCGAGGAGACCGTCGACATCATCAAGGAAAAGCTCGTCAACGCCGAATGGGCGCTGTCGCTGCGCCTTGAAAAGACGCGACGAGACTTCGAGTCCATCGAGGACGACTACATCCGCGAACGCATCAAGGACATCGCGCACGTCGTCCTGCGCGTGCAGCGCGTGCTCACGGGCAGGCGCTCCGCCTCAAGCCTTCTTGAAGCGGAAGGCCTTGACGAGACGATCATTCTCGTGGCCGACCAGCTCGATCCCGCCGACATGCTGCTTCTGCGCGGCCGAGACGACCTCGACATCGCGGGCATCATCCTCGAGGAAGGCAGCATTACGAGTCATGCCGTCATTCTTGCGCGCTCGCTTGAAATTCCGACTCTGGTCGGCGTCAAGGGCGCCTGCGAGATCCTCGAGACCGACGTGCCCGTCCTGCTCAACGCGGACGAAGAGCTCATCGACCTGAGCCCCTCCGCCGAAAAGCGCAGGAACGCACGCCAGCGCATGAAGCTTCTGACCGCCGAGAAGAAGCGCCTCAAGAAGCTCAAGCAGTTTGACGCGGTCACGCTCGACGGACACACGATCAAGCTCTTCGCCAACATCGCGCTCCCCGAGGACGTCAAGGACGTCCATCGCGCGGGTGCGGACGGCGTCGGGCTCTTCCGCACGGAATTCCTCTTCATGAACCGCGACGACCTTCCCTGCGAAGACGAGCAGTACAACGCGTACTGCCGCGTCATCCGCTCGATGAAGGGCCAGCCCGTCGTGATTCGCACGGCCGACCTCGGCGGCGACAAGGTCATGTCGCAGGACGCCCTCGAAAAGCTCACCACCGGACCGCTCGAGGAGCTGAATCCCTCGCTCGGCCTCAGGGGCCTGCGCTTCTGCTTTGCGCATCCGAAGCTCTTCGTCACGCAGCTTCGCGCAATCCTGCGCGCCGCCGCCACGGGGTCGGGCAATGTCAGAATCCTGCTGCCGATGGTCACATCGCCCGAGGACGTCAGCAGGGTGCGCGAATTCATCTCGCTGGCCTGCAGCGAACTTGCCGCCGAAGGCCAGAAGTTCACCGCCGACGTTCCGCTCGGTGGAATGGTCGAGGTTCCCGCCGCCGTCATGATGCTCAAGGACCTGATTCCCGTCCTCGACTTCTTCTCGCTCGGCACCAACGACCTCGTGCAGTACACGCTGGCCGTCGACCGAACGAATGCAGCGGTTTCAAAGTACTACGACGAGTGCCACCCGAGCGTGCTGCGCATGATCGCCACGACGGTCAGACAGGTCCACCAGGCAGGCAAGAGCGTGTCCGTATGCGGTGAAATGGCTGCCCGACCGGAACTCGTCCCCTTCTTCATCGGACTCGGATGCACGCGTCTTTCCATGACGCTCACCCAGATTCCCGCCATCAAGAAGCGAATTCTGAAGACCGACAGGGCCAAGGCCGAAGTCTTCGCAGCCAGCGTGCTGCGACGCCGATCCGCCAAGGCCGTCCATCAATCCTTTATTCAGGAGGAGGAGGCCTTCCAGAACAGGAAGGTCGCCGATCCGTCCACTACCCTATGAGCAATTCCTACGAAAAACCGCTGAACGATGACGAGTTCGTCGAACTCGGCGAACTGCTTGCCGCCATGCCCGAACCGTTCGAGCCGATGGAGCCCGACTACATGGACGGCTTCCTCACCGCGCTTCTGTGCCTGCCCGACGAGCCGTCTCCCGGCGACTGGATGCCCTACATCTTCGACTCCCAGGCCCGTCAGGACGCCGCTCTGGCGGATCCCGACGAACAGGACCGTCTGGAGGAACTCATCTACCGCCGCTACCGCTCCATCGACACGACGCTTGCGCGCTGCCGCCCCATCGATCCGATCATCTACGAGATCGAGGACAACCGCGGCCGTCCCGTGCGGGGCGCCGACAGCGTGGCCGCCGTCATTCCGTTCGCCCTCGGCTTCTCCGAAGTGATCAACCGCTGGGAAGGTCTCAAGGACAGCACGGACGACCGCATCAACGGCGCCCTGCTCGGTATCCTCCGTCATCTGCCCGACGACGTGGCGGGCGACCTTGCGGAAATCAAGGCGGACCTTGATCTGGAAAGCCCGATCGAGAACCTTGACCAGGCGCTTGAAGACATCGCGGAAAGCGTCGCGGAAATCGCAGCCGTCACCCGCGGCTTCGAAAAGAAGGAGGAGCCTCCCAAGAAGAAGCCCGCTCCGAAGGGCCCGCGCCGTCCGCAGGGCGGCCGACGCCACTGAGGCACGAGACTACTTCTCCGCGCGCCCGCCGCTCATCAGCTCCCGGGCGCGCGCCTGCCTGCTCACCCACCAGACAAGCAGGATCACGGGCACGCCCATCGATGCCGTCAGGAGAAAGAAGCCCTGATAGCCGAGGCTCTCGACCATTACGCCCGAAAAGCCTGCGATGAACTTCGGCAGAAGCAGCATCAGGCTGCTGAAGAGCGCGTACTGCGTCGCAGAATAGGCCTTGTTCGTAAGGCTTGAGAGGTACGCGATGAAGGCCGCGCTCGCAAGACCTGCCGCAAGGTTGTCGGCGGACACCGTGAAGATGAGAAATCCTACGTTGTGACCAATGCCGGCCAGTGCGGCGAAGAGAAGGTTCGTCACGGCGGCAAGGACCGCACCGACGGCCATCGTCTTGAGAATTCCCAGACGCATCGTCACGATGCCGCCCACGAAAGCACCCGCGAGCGTCATCACGACGCCGAACACCTTGGAGACCGTCGCGATCTCCTCCTTGGTGAAGCCCGTGTCCGAATAGAAGGGGTTGGCCATCACGCCCATGACGATGTCGGAGATGCGGTAGGTGGCGATCAACAGCAGAATGCCCGCCGCCCCCCAGCCGAAGCGCACGAAGAAGTCCCTGAAGGGCGCGACAACATTGATAGCGAAGCGCTCGAGCCACGAGCGGCTCACGGCTTCTACGGGCCGGACGGGTGCCTCGGGCTCCTTCACGAAGAGCACCGTCAGCACGCCCACGCACATGGACGCCGCCATGCCGAGATAGGCGAACTCCCAGGCATGCGGAAAGTAGCCCGTCTCTCCGCCTGCGCTCCAGGCCGCCAGCGCGAGCGTGCCTGCGCCCGCCCAGATCATGGCCAGCCGATAGCCCGTCTGGTACATGGCGGCGAGCACGGCCTGCAGATTCGAGTCCGCAGACTCGATGCGGTAGGCGTCGAGCGCAATGTCCTGTGTCGCCGAAAAGAACGCGCACATGAGCGCAAAGACCATGATACCCTGCAGGTGATGCAGGGGATCCGACACCGCCATGCCCGCCAACGCCGCAATGACGCCCGCCTGGGACAGCAGGAGCCAGGAGCGACGGCGCCCGAGCAGGCGCCCGAGCACGGGAATGCGCAGACGGTCGACGGCCGGCGCCCACACCCACTTGAAGCCGTAGACGAGTCCGATCCAGCTGAAGAAGCCGATGGTCTTCAGATCAACCCCCGCCTCCCTCAGCCAGAAGCTGAGCGTGCCCAGAATAAGCAGCAGGGGAAGTCCCGAGCTGAAGCCAAGCAGGAACATCCTGACAGGCTGAGGCTGCAGGTAGACACGAAAGTCGGATATCAGCGCCCTGACGTTCATTTAGACCAGATCTTTCTTCGTCAGCCAGACCCATTCGCCCTGCTTGAGCGTCTCGGGCATCACGTAGAGGCCGAAGGCGGAGCGGTGAAGGCCGTCGCAGCGGTTCGAGCACGCTGCGATCATGCGCTTGACCTGATGGTACTTGCCCTGCACGAGCGTCATGCGAAGATGGTGTTCGTCAAGGATCTCCACGTCCTTGGCGGCCACGGGCTTGGGATCGTCGTCGAGCACGACGCCCGCCATGAGCTTTTCGCGAGTCTTCTCATCCACGGGATGCCTGCAGACGACGTCGTAGATCTTCGAGACGTGGCGCTTGGGATGGATGAGACGATGCTGCAGCGCGCCGTCGTCCGTAAAGATCAGCACGCCCGTCGTATCGACATCGAGACGGCCAACGGGCTGCATGTTGCGGCGGCGAAGCGGACTTGGCAGCAGCGTCATGACGGAGGGATGAGCGGAAGGCTTCATCGAGCACTCGTAGCCCGCAGGCTTGTTGAGCGCAATGATCGCCTTCTCAAAGTACGGCCAGTCGGTGCCGAGGCAGCGGAAGACGAGACCTTCGGTCTCGACGTCCTCGTCGGGATCGTCGTGCACTTCGGCTGCGATTTCAACGGCACCGGAGGCCACCATGGCCGCACAGTCATAGCGCGTGCCGAAGCCCTGGGAAAAAAGCACGTCCTTGAGCAGCATTCGTCAGTCCTCGAGAGAAAAGTCGTAGTCGATGGTGAGCGGCGCATGATCCGAGAACTTCTCGTCCGGATAAATCGACGCAGCGCGGGCGGCGGCCGCCACGTTTTCGGTGGCCAGATGATAGTCGATGCGCCAGCCGACGTTCTTGGCACGCGCCTGACCGCGCTGGCTCCACCAGGTGTACTGCTCGGGTCTGGCGTCGACAAGACGAAAGACGTCGCGCCAACCGTGCTTCTCGAACAGATCCGTCAGCCACTGGCGTTCCTCGGGAAGAAAGCCCGAGTTCTTGACGTTGCCCTTCCAGTTCTTGAGGTCGATCTCCTTGTGGGCGATGTTCACGTCGCCGCAGAGAATGACGCGACGGCCGGAGGTCCTGAGCTCGTCCATGTGCTTCAGGAAGGATGCGAGGAAGCGGAACTTCGCCTCCTGACGTTCCTCGGACGAGGAGCCCGATGGGAAATAGCAGGAGATGACGCTGAGATCACCAAAGATCGCCTCAACATAGCGGCCTTCGGCATCAAACTCGGGATCGCCGAATCCGTAGCGGACCTCGTCGGGCTTCCGACGGCACCAGATGCCGCAGCCCGAGTAGCCCTTCTTTTCGGCGCAGTGGAAGAAGGCCTGATAGCCAGGAAGCCCGGCGACCTCGGCAGGGATGTCCTTCTCCTGAGCCTTGAGTTCCTGGATGCAGAGCACGTCCGCGTTCTGGGCCTGAAACCAATTGAAGAAGCCCTTGGTCAGTGCGGAACGCACGCCGTTGGCGTTGAAAGTCACGATACGGAACATCGGAGTCCTCTAGAAACAAGATTCGAATGGTTAAGGATACCGAGGTTTAGCAGTACAATGCCACACGATCCCGCGAGGTCGTGCGACCTCTTTTTCCCTTTTGAAAAAACAGTCATGCAACCGATTCAAGAACAGTTCATCGAATTTGCCCTGGAAGCCGACGTCCTTCGCTTCGGCGAGTTCAAGACCAAGGCCGGCCGTCTCTCTCCGTACTTCTTCAACGCCGGCCTCTTCAACACCGGTGCCTTGCTCGACCGCCTCGGCGAGTTCTATGCGAAGACGCTTCTGGCTGCCCGCGACGCTGGCCGCATCGAGTTCGACATGATCTTCGGTCCCGCCTACAAGGGCATCCCGCTGGCCGCCTCCGTGGCCATGAATCTCTCCCGCCTCGGCTGCGACGTGCCCTGGGCCTTCAACCGCAAGGAAGCCAAGGACCACGGCGAAGGCGGCGTGATCGTCGGCGCCCCGCTCAAGGGCAAGGTCGTGATCATCGACGACGTGATCTCCGCCGGCACCTCCGTGCGCGAATCCGTCAAGATCATCCAGGCCAACGGTGCCGTTCCCTCCGGCGTGCTGATCGCCCTTGACCGTCAGGAACGCGGTGGCAATGCCGTCGAAATGACGGAAACCTCCGCCGTTCAGGACGTCGAAAAGACGCTCGGCATGAACGTCGCCTCGATCATCTGCCTCAACGACCTGCTCGCCTTCATGAACGGCGACACGGACATGGCCAAGGCCGTCTCCTGCCACAAGGAGGCCGTGGCCGCCTACCGCGCCCGCTACGGCGCCTGAGAGGCACGCTGAACTGCGTCGGGCCTGAGGCCCGACAACAAAAAAGGAAGCGTCGAATGACGCTTCCTTTTTTTGTTCGGGAGCGACGAATGCTGTTCGATCGGTGCGAAAGCTTGCGAAGAGGACGCGCCCGCTCGCTTGCTCGGCTTCAACGGTCTATGCCGAACTACTTCCGCCGTCCGTTGGCGATCACGCCGACGGGGTGTCGGGCGGGGACGTTCGCCAAATGATCCTGAATGGGCAGACGTCCTTCTTTCGAAAAGCTTGTGGGATAGTGGTTGGGGAGTGGGCGGGCGCTCGTTTTTTTTTCAGGGCCGTTGCCGTTGAGCATGGCGTCGAGTTCGTTCCATGCGGCCCGAATCGGGCGCTGCGTTGGGTGTGGCTGCAGTCGGATCACGAAATCTGATGAAAGGCGACGGGGAAATACCGTGCTTTGTATGATGGTAAAGGTCGTGCTGATAGAATGAGATAAGGATTTGTAATGATTTTGAGGACGACGCATGCTCAATCTGCAACAGATGAAGACATTTCTCGCGGTGATCAAGTGCGGCAGTTTTACGAGAGCTGCGCACGAACTCAACCTCACGCAGCCGGCCGTGAGCGGGCATATTGCGGCGCTTGAGGAGGAGTTCGGTATGCCGCTCTTCAACCGAACCGGTCGAAAGGTGGTGCTGACCGATGCGGGCGAGATTCTCATGCGCGGTGCTCGCGACATCTTCTATCGCGTCGACGACCTCAAGCGCGAATTGGCAGACCTGCGCGCGCTTCGCGGCGGCATGATCCGCATAGGTGCTTCCAAGATCGTTGGTGTCTACATGCTCCCAAAAATCATGATGGCTTTTCGGGACGAGTTTCCCGACATTGAGCTGCAGATTTCGATTCACTCGGCGCACACCATCGTCGCACAGGTCGAGGATAATGCCTACGATCTTGCCATCGTGGGCGAAGGCGAGCAGATCGCGTCCCGAAACGTAGGAACAAAGGTGATCGGTGAGGATGAGTTCGTCCTCGTGGCTTCTCCCTCGCATCCGCTTGTGCAAACGCCGCTCGTCACGGTGGAGGAGCTCTCCAACGAGCCCTTCATCCTGTCGGGAAGATTGACGGCTTCGCTCATCAGTCTGACGGCTCAGTTGGCGGACATTGGGCTCAACCTGAAGAGTTCCATCGAAATGGATGAGGCGGGCGCCATCAAGCGAGCCGTGGAGGAGGGGGCGGGCCTTGCCATCATTTCCCGCTCGGTCGTGGAGCGCGAGCTAGAGCAGGGACGGCTGTGCGAGCTTCGTCTAGATGCGCCGCCCTTCAAGCGCAACATCCTGATGCTTTGGCGACACGACCGGCGTTTTTCAAAGAACACCGAAGCCTTCATGCGCTTTCTGCAGAAGGCCTTCGCCGAGAACTCGAAGACTTTTTGAAGAAGAAGAGGCGAAAGGAATGTCAACGACCATCCATAAGAAAATCTGATGGTAGGAATAATGATTCTCGATTTTCTACTGCTGTGAAAAGACTACCCTATTTCGCATGGGAGACTCATTCGAGAGCAACAGAATAAAAGGAGAATCTTATGGCAACGCCTTCCGTCAAGCTGACGACTCCGCCGGCGGATCAGCCCTATGATCCGCTCGACATGAACAACTATTCGCTCAACAAGCTTCCGAAGCGTCCGATGGGAGCCTTGGGGCGCTTCTTCTACGCTTGGGGCTTGCCGCTTGCGGCCGTGATCTTTTACCTCACCGCATATGTTTTGGACTTTGCGATCCTCGACGACCGGCAGCAGGTTATGTTCGGCCTCTTCGTGACGGCGCTCTTTTTGTGGATCAGTGAGACCGTGCCGAACTATGGAATAGTTAGAAAATAATCTATACAACT
>NZ_KQ968495.1:0-9107 GCF_001578585.1 Sutterella sp. KLE1602 | reverse complement strand
GAAGACAGAGGTTTCCGCGCCGAATTTCTATGAACTGCAACGCCAATGCCTGCACGACCGCCGACGCCGGCGACGACGCAGGCCGATTTGCCCTCACGACGACCGCCCCCTGCTGCCGCGTCACCGAATACGGTCTGATGCGCGTCTCTGGCAAGGACGCCGTCACGTTCCTGCACGGCCAGTTTACGAACGCCGTCACGGGCCTCGCCGACGAAGTCCGCAATGCGGGCTACTGCACCCCGAAGGGCCGCCTTCTCGCCACGTTCCGCGTCTGGATGGACGGCGACGACGTCATGATGCTCGTCCCGAAGGCTGTTGCGCCCGCCTTCTTCAAGCGCCTGCGCATGTACGTGCTCCGCGCCGACGTGACCTTCACGTGCACGGGCGGCGACGTCGTCATGACGGGCGTTCCCGCCGGCGCCGAGGCCTTCCTCGAAACTGCGGGCCTGCCCGTCCCGGCGCCCAGCCGCGTCGTTCGCCACGACGGCCTCGTCATCGTCGACGCCGAACCTGCCTCCAAAGTCGAGGGCTTCTGCGCAGGAGGCCGCCGTGCGCTCATCATTGCCCCGAAGGACGACGCCCGCTTTGCCGACGCCTCGACGGACTCCGCCCTCTGGTGGGCCTCCGAAATCGCCGCAGGCAAGACCACCGTCTGGCCGGGCTCACGCGAACTCTTCGTGCCGCAGGCCGTCAACTACGAACTTTCGGGCGGCGTCGTCTTCAACAAGGGCTGCTACCCCGGACAGGAAGTCGTCTCCCGCGTCCAACACATCGGCGAGACGAGCCGCCGCGCCGCCTTCGGCCTCGTGGCCGGCACCGAGGCCCCGCTCCCCGGCGCTCCCGTATACTGCGACGGCGCCGAAGCCGGCTTCGTGACGCAGGCCGTCGCGGGCGAAATCTCGACCCTCGTCGCCTTCTCGTCCCTGCGCTCCGCCCTCACGGGCCGCCTCACGCTCACGCCCGAAGGCGCGCCGATCTCGATCCTGCCGCTGCCCTACAAGATCCCGTCCGCAGCCTGATCGCACTGATCCGCATTCGACCGGCGGCCGTCATCCCTCTGTGGTGACGGCCGCCTTTTCCTTCATGAGCCCCACCCTTTCTCCTGCGCAACAGACAGAATATGTTATGTCGGCTTATACGGAAGGCAAAATGGCAAATTCAACCGAGCCATCTTCCGGCTCCCTGCAGGGCGGCCGTGCCGTCCCGTGAGAGGGCTTCCTTTGGATGCGTCCGCGCAACATTCCGGCACCTGCGCCTGAGGGAAAACATGGTTTTGAGCGTTTTTCCAAATTTCCTCTGCTAGACTCAGACAGACAAGGCGGACACAGCGTTCCGCCCGCATGATTCACTTATTCCCAAGCCCATGCAGAAGACCCTCACGTTCACCATCACGCTCGACGAGATCGAGGCGGGGAAGGCGGCCGAAGTGCTCGCAGGGGCCGGACTGACACCCGAGGGCGTGATCCGCCAGCTTCTCGAGCGCACTGCACGCGAAGGTGTCGTGCCGCTGCGCAAGGGGCGTGCCCGTCCGAAGAGGACGGACGGTGGGGACGCAGGCGCGCACTTCGTGCAGGGCGACCTCTTCGCCCGTCCCGATCCCGCAGAGCCCTTCTACTCGTTCAATCCCCCTGCGGCCAAGCCCGAGACGCTTCTGCCCTCGCTCGTCACGCTGCGCGCCCTGCAGGACGCGCAGGCCAAGTTGCGCTGGCGTGAACGCGAGCGCGAAAGCGCCGACGGCTCGATGCTTCAGAGCGGCCCCGACGCGCCGCTCGAGCTTCTCGAAACCAAGCAGTTCCGGTTCGACAAGTCCCTCATCGTGGGCGACCCGAGGCGTTCCGCCATCATCGCCGCCCTTGAGGCGCTCTTCACCGAGCTCACGAACAGGCGCGTACCCGAGGGGCTGCGACCCGTCGGAAACGGCGACAGCCTCTATGCGGTCCTCGACGTAGAGAGCGCTCCGCTCGGCCTCATCCTCCAGATCGGCGGCGCCGAGATCTGCCTCGTGCGCTACGGTACGCCCGAAAGTCTTCTCGAGAATCCGCACGTGCTCGAACATTGATCCCGGATCCCGTCGTCCGCAAACAGAACGCCCAAGCAAAAGGCGCCGACTCCTCATTCGGGAGACGACGCCTTTTTGTTCCTTCAGAAGCTGCAGCCTCAGTCCTCGACCGTGACAGTCGTGCCCTCGTGACAGACGGTGAGCACTCTGGCGGCGAAGTCGGGCCAGGTCTCGCGGACCTTCGCGACGAAGGCTTCGGCGACGGCCTCGGACTTCGTGGCAGCGATCATGGTCGAGCCCGAGCCGCTGATGAAGAAGGTGGCGGCGCCCGCCTCGAGCGCCATGGCGCGCATGGCGTCGTACTCGGCGATGAGCGTGCGGCGGTAGGGCTCATGCAGGACGTCCGCGCAGGCGGCGCCCACCAGCGCCTCGTCGCCCGTCTCAAGGCCCCTCACCATCGCGATGGCGTGGGACATCGTGTGAACGGCGGCCGAGAGGTCGATGTCGCGCCTGACGATCCTGCGGGCCTCCTCGGTGCGGACCTCGTAGTTCGGGATCACGGCCACGAAGCGCCAGGCGGGATCGGGCGAGAACGGAACGGCGACGGCCCTGCCCTCGTGCATGAAGCTCGCCGTCAGGCCGCCGAGGAAGGCCGGCGCGGCGTTGTCGGGATGGCCCTCGAAGGCCGTGCAGAGTTGGAAGAGGTCGTCGGTCGTGAACGGATTGCCGAGCATCGCGTTGGCGGCGGCCATGCCGCCCGCAATGCAGGTGCTCGAAGATCCGAGACCGCGAGCGACGGGCACCTCGGAGTCGATCACGAGATGCACGGCGGGCACGGGACGGCCCGCCTTCTCGCAGACCATGCGGAAGCCCTGCATGACGAGGTTGTCGGCATTTCGGTAGGCCTCGGGACAGCCCTCGATCACGAGCTCGTCGGAGGGCTCGAACGTGAACTTCGCCTGCAGCGAGAGGGCCATGCCGAGCGAATCGTAGCCGGGACCGAGGTTCGAGGTCGAGGCGGGTACGCGGACGGTGACTTTCATGTGCGGCCTCCCCTGTCAGAATGCGCGCGCGACGGCCGCGCGGATGAAGTCGGCCATGCCCTCGGGACGCACGACGGCCTTGTGGAGCACGGGCATCGAGCGCAGCCCTGCAAGAGGCGCGGGGGCGTTTTCACTCGTGAGCCCGGAAAGCGCGTCCATGTATGCGAAGCCGTCGGGATCGCCTTCAAGCGGCCTGCCAGTGAGCGCGATGTAGACGTCGCGGCAGAACTTGAAGGGGCTCGCCGTCGAGAGCACCACGCACGGCACCGACCTGTCGGCGCGCTCGCGGGCGACCTTGAGGGCCACGGCGGTGTGCGGGTCGACGAGGCGGCCGTCCTTGCGCCAAGCCTCGCGGATCATCGCGGAGGTTTCGGCGTCGTCGGCCCAGCCGCACTTGAAGAGCGAGCGGATGCGCTCGAGCATCTCGCCCTCGACCCTGAAGACGCCCTCGTTCCTGAGGTTCTCCATGAGGCGGGCGATGAGCGCCGTGTCGCCCTCGGATGCGTAGTAGAGCATGCGCTCGAGGTTGCTCGAGATCAGGATGTCCATGCTCGGCGTGATCGTCTTCACGAACGGACGGTTGCGGTCGTAGACGCCCGTCGTCAGGAAGTCCGTGAGCACGTTGTTGGCGTTGCTCGCCACGATGAAGTGGCGCACGGGCAGGCCCATGCGGTACGCATAGTAGCCCGCGAGCACGTCGCCGAAATTGCCCGTCGGGACGCAGAAGTCGACCTTGGCGCCCTGTTCGACCTCGTTGGCCTCGACGAGCTGGCGGTAGGCGTCGAAGTAGTAGACGACCTGGGGCACGAGGCGGCCGATGTTGATCGAGTTGGCCGAGGAGAGTTCCACGCCTTCGTCGGCGAGCTCCTGCCTGAGGTCCGAGGCGAAGATCTTCTTGACGGTGCTCTGCACGTCGTCGAAGTTGCCCTCGACGGCGGCGACCGCGACGTTGCGGCCCTCCTGGGTCGCCATCTGCAGGTACTGGATGTCGCTCACCTTGCCATGCGGATAGAAGACCGTGATGCCGATGCCGGGCACGTTCATGAAGCCCGAAAGGGCGGCCTTGCCCGTGTCGCCCGAGGTCGCCGTCGCGATCATGACGCGGCGGCCCGTGTCCTTGAGCGCGGCGCTCATGAGCTGCGGCAGCATGCACAGGGCGACGTCCTTGAAGGCGGACGTGGGACCGTGATGCAGCTCGAGCAGGAATTCGTCGCCCACGCGGGTCACGGGCGTCACGGCGACGCTCGCGAAGTTGTCGGCATAGGCGCGCTCAATGCCCTCGGCGAGCTCGGTCTTCGTGAAGTCGGAGAGCAGGACCGAGAAGACGCGCAGCGCCGTCTCGCGGTACGTGAGGCCCTTGAGCATGTCGGGCGTCAGGACGCAGGTGAGGAGCTCGTCGCTCACATAGAGGCCACCGTCGTCGCACAGGCCCTTGAGCAGGGCTTCGCGGGCATTCACGCCGTTTTCAAGGCTTCTCGTGCTGTGGTAGATCATGGAGGAACTTCTCCGAAATTTGGGAACAATCGGTTCATTGTGGCACAAAGCCTGCAAAAAAACCGCGTTTCACCTCAAGGCTAAAGCCTTCTAGGGCATTTCACCTAAGACATGCGCCCGAAGACGCTGGCAGAATAATCCGATATGATGCATAAGTGGTGTTTTCCGCTCAGGCTTCAATCCTGAAGCGTGAGCGAATCGCCCTTCACGAAAACGGAGCCCCAATTGAACATCGGACTGCTTGGATACGGAACCGTCGGCCGCACCGTGGCCGAACTTCTGGACGAGCGTGACTGCGGGATCAGGATCAGGCACATTCTGCGGCGACCCGGCCACGCGGACGGCCCCCTGATGACCGACTCGTTCGAGGCCGTGCTGAACGACCCCGAGGTCACGTGCATCGTCGAGGCTCTCCCGGGCCGCGACCCCGCCCTCTCCTACATCCGCGCCGCGCTTGCGGCCGGCAAGCACGTCGTCACATCCAACAAGGCCGCCGTGGCCGCCGATCTCAAGGGACTCGCCGAGCTTGCCCGCGCCAACAACGTCTCGCTTCTCTTCGAAGCGAGCTGTGGAGGCGGCATGCACTGGGTCGAGATGATCAAGAAGACCGCCCGCTTCAACGAGGTCTCCGACGTCTCGGGCATCCTCAACGGCACCTGCAACTACATGCTCGACCACATGGAGAGGAGCGGCCTCTCCTTCGAGGAGGCGCTCGCACGCGCCCAGGCCCTCGGCTACGCCGAAGCCGACCCGACGGCCGACATCACGGGCGCCGACGTCCGCAACAAGGCGATCATCTCCGCCTCGCTTGCCTACCGCACCCCCGTCGTGAGCGATATTCCGACGGCGGGCATCGTGGGCGTGACGAGCGGCATCATCGCCGCGGCCCGCGAGCGTGGCCGCAGCCTCCGCCTCATGATGCTCAGCGAAAGGCGCGGCGATCGCTACGCCGTCGGCATCGTGCCGGTGCTTCTTTCCCAGGACGAAATCGCCGCACACGTTCACGACAACCTGAATTACGGCCGCATCACCGGCGACGTGGTGGGCGCCCTCTCGATCGTCGGGCAGGGCGCGGGCGGCAGGCCCACGGCCGACGCCATGATTCAGGACCTGATTTCCCTCGGACGCGGAGAGACCGGCAGGCCGGTTCTCGACCGCCCCCTGACGTACGACCCCGCCCTGCTCTGCGGCACAGGCCACTTCCCGGACGAAGTCCTTCCGGGACGCCCCCTCGCCGAGCTCATCGAGATCGCGCGTCAAAAGCAGTCCTTCCTTGCCTTTGAACCTCAGGCCACGGAGTAATCCAACATGATCAAAATCACCAAATTCGGCGGCTCGAGCGTCGCCGACGCCGAACAATTCAAGAAAGTCAAGGCCATCATCGAGGCCGATCCGTCCCGACGATTCGTCGTCTCCTCGGCCTCCGGCAAGCGCTTCAAGGGTGACAACAAGATCACCGACCTGCTCTATCTCTGCCAGGCCCACGTGACCTATCACGTCGACTATCTGCCGCTCTTCAACATGATCGCCGACCGCTTCCGCAGCATTCGCGACGAGCTCGGCCTGAAGGTCGACATCGAGACCGATCTCGCGAAGATGCGCGACAGCCTTCCCGAAATGTCCGTCGACGAAATCGTCAGCCGCGGCGAGTACTTCACCTCCCGCCTGATGGCAGACTACCTCGGGTTCCCCTTTGTCGACGCCACCGACGTTGTCTGCATCAACTTCGACGGCACCTTCAACTTCAACGAAACCACCGAACGCCTCAAGGAAATCCTCAAGAAGCACGACCGCTTCGTGATGCCCGGCTTCTACGGCCGGCTTCCCGACGGCCACGTCCGCGTCATGAGCCGCGGCGGCTCCGACATCTCGGGCTCCATCCTCGCCCGCTGCATCCAGGCCGACCTCTATGAGAATTGGACCGACGTCTCCGGCTTCCTGATGGCCGACCCGCGCATCGTCGAAAATCCCCGCAACATCGAACAGATCACCTTCTCCGAGCTGCGCGAGCTCTCCTACATGGGCGCGAGCGTGCTTCACGAAGACGCCGTCTTCCCACTGCGCGAGAGGAACATTCCGATTCAGGTCCTCAACACCAACCGCCCGCAGGATCTGGGCACGATCGTGCGCGACAAGATCCCCGCCGACCCGACGGCTCCGCTCGTCACCGGCATTGCAGGCAAGAAGGACTTCGTCTCCATCGAAATCTCGAAGAAGAACATGTCCAACCGCGTTGGCTTCGTGCGCGAGGTGCTCTCCATCCTCGAGTCCTACAACGTCTCGGTCGAGCATCTGCCTTCCGGCATCGACAGCTTCTCCGTCGTGGTCGCCAAGGCCGACGTGAAGCAGAACGTCTACGAGATCATCGCCCGCATCCAGGAGGCAATGAAGCCCGACTCCATCCGCCTCACCGAGCCCTTCGCGCTGATCGCGACGGTGGGCCGCAACATGAACTCCCGCCCCGGCACCTCGGGCCGTCTCTTCGCCGCCCTCGGCAAGGCCGGCATCAACGTCCGCATGATCGCCCAAGGAAGCGCCGAGCTCAACATCATCGTCGGCGTCGAAAACAAGGACTTCAACCGCGCCGTCGCCGCCCTTTACGAAACCTTTGCCGCTGAAGCCAAAGAAGTCAGGGCCCAGCAGGCTCAGAACGCTTGACAGGAGACAATCATCATGGCCAGCTACAAAGTCGGCATTCTCGGCGCCACGGGCGCCGTCGGCGAACAGATGCGAATCGTCCTCGCCGAACGCAAGTTCCCCATCTCCGAACTCCGCCTCTTCGGCTCCGCCCGCTCCGCAGGCAAGGTGATCAACTACGAGGGCCAGGACATCGTCGTTCAGGAAGCCAGCCTCGAGGCCTTCAAGGGCCTTGACCTCCTGCTCGGCGCCGCCGACAATCCCGTCGCCAAACAGTTCCTGCCCGAAGCCGCGAAGATGGGCATCCACGTCGTGGACAACTCCAGCGCCTTCCGCCTTGATCCCGATGTTCCGCTCGTCATCCCCGAAGTGAACCCCGAGGACGTGAAGCTCTCCAAGGGCCTCATCGCAAACCCGAACTGCGCGACCATCATCGGCCTCACCGCCGTCAACTCGCTTCACCGCCACGCCCGCATCCGCCGCATGGTCGTCTCGACCTATCAGGCCGTCTCCGGCGCAGGCAAGGCCGGCATCGACGCCCTTGAGGCCGAAGTCAAGGCCGCCAACGGCCAGCGCGCCGAAGGCTCCTGCTTCCCCTATCCGATCGCCTACAACCTGATCCCGCAGATCGGCGGCTTCAACGAAATGGGCTACTCCTCGGAAGAGATGAAGATGCAGAACGAAGGCCGCAAGATGCTCCACGACGAGACCATCCGCTTCGCCTGCACCTGCGTGCGCGTGCCCATCATCCGCTCCCACTCCGAGGCCATCACCCTTGAGTTCGAGAACGACATCACGCCCGACAAGGCCCGCGAGCTCCTCGCCGAAGCTCCCGGCGTCGTCCTCTGCGACGATCCGAACAACGGCCAGTACCCGATGCCGCTCCTTACGAGCGACCAAGACCTCGTCTACGTCGGCCGCGTGCGCCGCGACCTTTCCGCCGACGCCGCGTCCTTCAACCGCTCGCTCACGCTCTTCTGCTGCGCCGACCAGGTCCGCAAGGGCGCCGCGACGAACGCCGTTCAGATCGCCGAGCTCATCTTCGGCCTGAAGTGACCCGCACCTGAGACCTGCTGAGTCCACGGCCCGTCTTCCACTGCGAAGGCGGGCCGCTTCATTTTCACGCATGCGAAACGGCGCCCCTCCGGACAGGAAGGACGCCGCGGCTTGATCCTAAAAGCAAAAGTTGCATGACACGCAAGAAGCTTTCCTCACCCCTCAGAAAACGAGGCGCATCATGCGGTGCGGGATTCCTGCCTCGTCGAACTCGTCGCCGAAGGGCTCGAAGCCGAGGCGCTCATAGAACGGCATGGCCTGCACCTGTGCGGCGAGGTGCACGTCCTTCATGCCGCGCGCCTTCGCGCGCTCGAGGACAGTCTTCATCACGGCCTCGCCGATGCCGCGGCCGCGGAAGGGACGGAGTACCGCGACGCGGCCGATGCGACCGTTGTCGAGCAGCCTTGCGCAGCCCGTGACCATGTGCCTTGCGTCGAACGAAATGAAGTGCTCGGCCGTCTTGTCGTCCTCGTCGAACTCCAGCTCGCGGGGCACCTTCTGCTCCGCGATGAAGACCATGGCGCGCACGCGCTCGGCCTCGTGCTGATAGGTCTTCCAGTCGCCGTGGACGATATTGGGTGCGGTCTGCATGAGTTGTCTCCTCGAATAATCGTGACTGCTCCCCGTCCGATTTGCCAACAAATCGGGCGAGGCTTCCTGCTTCTTCAACACAGCCCGGACGATCGTTCGGGTCTTACATGTCTCCACAGGCTTTGGCTCGTGACGTTACGAGCGCAAGACGGTCAGCCCAGCCGCCTTCAACATTCTTATGCCTTCCTGCTTGATGTTCAGGGAGGCGTTTAAGTCGCGGTCATGTTGTGCGCCGCAATGCGGACACGTCCACCTGCGGGTTGCAAGGCTCAATTCCTTGAGCTTGT
>NZ_KQ968494.1:0-4674 GCF_001578585.1 Sutterella sp. KLE1602 | reverse complement strand
GCATGTTGAGTCGTCTGGAAAGAGAAGGTGGATCGAGTCGCGTGCGTTGATTCTAGGCGAAAAGATAGGGACGGTTGAAAAAAATGAAAGGTGCGGGACGGGCCCTGAGTCCGACGACGGCTCTCGCTATACAATGAACCCTGTCAACATTCGTCACCCGCATTCCATGCGGAGAAGGAACTTTCAATCATGCGACTTTGCCGAATTGCCCCTTCCATTCTTTCCGCCGACTTCGCCCGTCTCGGGCAGGAGGTGAGCGACGTTGTCGAAGGCGGCGCCGACTGGATCCACTTCGACGTGATGGACAACCACTACGTTCCGAATCTGACCGTTGGCCCGCTCGTGCTCAAGGCAATTCGTCCGTACTCCAAGGTGCCCGTGGACGTGCATCTGATGGTCGAGCCCGTTGACGAGCTCGTGCCCGCCTTCGCGAAGGCAGGCGCCGACATCATCACGTTCCATTGCGAGGCGTCGAGGCATGTCGACCGCACCCTGCAGCTCATCCGTGACCACGGCATGAAGTCCGGTCTCGTCTTTAATCCTGCAACTCCGCTCACTTATCTCGACTATGAGCTCGATCGCATTGACGTGGTGTTGCTCATGAGCGTGAATCCCGGCTTTGGCGGGCAGAGCTTCATCGGCGCGACGCTCGACAAGATCCGTGCCGTGCGTGAAAAGCTCGATCGCTACGAGGCTGAAACGGGCCGTCGCATCGCGCTTGAAGTAGATGGCGGCATCAAGCCTGCCAATATTGCCGAAGTGGCCCTCGCGGGTGCCGACACCTTTGTTGCCGGCTCCGCTGTTTTCGGGGCGGGCAATGCGGCGGGTTATGCCGACGTGATCTCCAGAATGAAGGCTGCCGTTGCGGCGCTGGAGTAAAGAATGCGACTGGTCAAGGCTGTTCTGTTCGATCTGGACGGCACTCTGGTGGACTCTCTTCCTGAGTTGTACCACGGCGTTCACACCGTATTGTCGGACATGGGGCTCAAGGCGCCGTCCCAGGAGGCGGTGGGCGCCATGATCGGCAGGGGGATCCTCGTGCTTGTTCAGCGTCTCTGTGCCGCTCTGGGCATTGCCGTCGAATCCGAGCAGGGACGCGATTTGTTCGATCGTCTTCTCAAGGCATGGAGTGAGTCGGGCGGCAGGCACATGGCTTTCTATCCCGGGGTGATCGAGGGTGTCGAGCAGCTCAAGGACAAGGGCATCAGGGTGGCGCTTGTGACGAACAAGCAGAGAAGCCTCACGGTCGAATTCCTCCAGTCCCGTGGACTGGAGAGTCTCTTTGACACGGTGGTGGCGGGTGATGACTGCCCGAACAACAAGCCTGCTCCCGACATGCTGATTCGAGCCATGACAGAGATGAACGTCTGTGCGTCGGAAACCGTCATGGTGGGCGACAGCCGGAACGATGCGCTGGCGGGCCGTGCGGCGGGGGTTTCGGTGGCTCTGGTTGAGACCGGATACAACGAGGGCGTAAGCATTGCCGACTGGGCCCGAGAGGCGGGATTCACCCGCGTCTATCCGAGCGCAAGAAAGGTGTGCGAGCGGATCGTGGCCTCAGGCAGACTGTAATTTGTTAAAGGCGCGGATCCTGATCGATCCGCGCGGATGAATCCGGAAGGATCGACGTCAGAGAAATGGATCTGAAGAGAATTTTGCTTTGCGGCCTCGTGCTGGCCGCTGCATCCTTTGCGGCGCACGCTGCCTCTCCCATGGTGGAGATCAACATGTGCTACCAGAAGGCGGGTGATGACGCCGTGAAGATCGGCGCCTGCTTGGAGCAGGAGAGCAAGCTTGTGCAGGCGGAGTACAAGGATGCGGTCGAACGCGTGACGGTTGTCGCGAAAGCCTGGGACAAGCCCAATCGAAACAGGACGCGTTGGGACAAGCTCATGAGGGCCAATCAGGCCTTCGACAACTTCATCAAGCGCGAATGCGACTTCGTGAAGAATACGACCAAGGGAAGCAGTACGCAGGAGAACAATGCGGCGCTTGCCTGCAGGATCAATCTCTACCGCATGCGCACCGACATGCTTGAAAACCGCTACCTGAGTTCGGCAAAGCAATGACGGCGAGCCTGTTTTCTGAAGGCGTCATGCCGGACATGACGTTGCCTGCGGATCCTCTGTGGCATGAACTTGTTGAGGCCTTCATGGCGACGGACAAGGGAAGGCGAGCCGTGGAGCGCGTGGCCGATGATGTGGCGGCAGGACATCAGGTTTATCCGCCCCGTGTATTCCGTGCCATGGACGAGACGCCGTCGAACGGGGTCAGGGTCGTGATTTTGGGGCAGGACCCCTATCACGGTCCGGGACAGGCCGAAGGGCTTTCCTTTTCCGTGCCCGCAGGCATCAAGGTTCCACCGTCGCTTCGCAACATCAAGAAGGAGTTGCAGAGGGATCTGGGCGTGCCCGTGACTCAGCAGGGATCGCTTCTGTCCTGGGCGCATCAGGGGGTGCTCCTTCTGAATGCCATTCTGACGGTGAGGGGAGGAGAGGCTGCAAGTCACCGCTCCCTGGGCTGGGAGATGCTGACCGACTCGATCATTCAGGCCGTGTCGGAGACGGCACCGCATGCCGTTTTCATGCTTTGGGGCAATTTCGCTCAAGGCAAGCGCGCTCTCATCGATGAGGAGAAGCATCTGGTCCTCTGTGCCAATCATCCGTCTCCGCTTTCAGCGTTGCGGCCGCCCGTGCCTTTCATCGGGTGTGGTCACTTCGGCGCCGCCAATACGTGGCTGGCGGCGCATGGCCTCAAGCCTGTCGATTGGACGATCTGATCCATGCCCGGCCGAATTCGGTCGGGCTTTTGATTTTCAGGGTGCCGGGTTGGGGAAGAGGATTGACGGGAACCTCGATTTCGGCGCTTCGCAGCAGGTGCTCGCGGAAGTAGTGTATGTGCAAGGTTGAGCCCTTGGCCTGAGTAATCATGCGCTCGATGGTGGCGGCGTCGGCTCGAAGGCCGTTCACGGCAATGATTTCATCGCCTGCGAAGAGACCGGCCGCATAGGCGGAACCGCGACTTTCGGCGTAGCGGACGCGAAGCCCGTCAAGCTGAAGGCCGAGGTGCATTCTGGACGCAGGCGTGTTCTTGTCCGCTTCCTCCGACATCCCGAGGGTGGACAGGGCGCAGCGCCATTCGTTCTCCCAAAGGGTGCGGTCCGAGGACGTGACGAGTTTTTTGAAGCGTTCGGCGATGGATGCGACGGGGATGCGTTCAAAGAAGCCGCCGTCAGGAAGGGATCTTGCCTGCGGGTCGGCAAGTGCCTCGTGAAACCAGGTCTTCAGCACTTCATCAAGGGAGAATCCCGCCTTGCGGAGGGCTGCGTCAAGCATGAAGGCGAGGACGGCTCCCTTTCCGTAATAGGAGGCCTGACAGTAGGCACTGTCGGGCGTCTGCTTGTAGAGGTGCGTCCATGCGTTGAAGCTGGCGTCTGACAGGGACTCGACGTGGAAGTCCTCGCGTTCGCGAACACGGTTGAAGCGTGCGGAGGTCAGGGAGAGGAGCTTGTCTTCGTCCAGTACGCCCGCTCTGAAAGGAAGAACGTTCTCGTAATAGGTGGTGAAGCCTTCGAAGACCCAGAGGTCGTGGGTGTGGCATTCGCGCTCGAGCTTGTAGGGCAGGAAGGATGCGGGACGAAGATGCTTCACCAGCCAGGCATGGAAGTATTCGTGAGCGAAGACAGTGAGGAAGTCCTCATAGTCTTTCGGACGGGAGGATTCGCTGGCGCCGGGAAGGGCCAGTGTGTCTGTCTGAAGCACGCAGGAGGCTTCGTGTTCCAGACCGCCATAGAGACGGGGACCGATTTGGATGTGAAACAGATACTGACGGAAGGGGGCGGCGCCCCAGAAGTCGAGGACAGTTTTCAGAATGGCTTGTGCATCCTGCAGGATGAGGTCCTTGTTGAGAGTGGAGGAGCCGGGGCCGGTGAAGACAAGCGTGTGGGGAATGCCGCAGACGGAGAGGTTGAGAATGCAGTGTTCGCCCTTTGCAGACGTGAAGGTGACGGGGGCGTCGAGAAGCTCCTGGGTGCAGGAGGCTGCAAAACTGTGCGTGCCGATGGGTTCAAGACTGCAGTGAGGAACAAAGCGGCAGTCGGAAAAGTCGAGAAGGCAGGGAGCGTCGATGCCTTCGGGGATGAGAAGCACGGCTGCCGGATTGTAGAAGCCGCGGATGTCGTCGAGCCAAGCGTCGTGAATGCCTACAGAATAAGTGAAGGCTTCCCATTCGATGCGAAGGGTGGCGCCGGGTGTCAGACCCGAGACGGTCCAGTGGCACTTGTCCGTCTGGACGAGCGTGCCTGTGTTGGAGCGGGGGCCGCGGATGCGGCCTGCGTAGTCGCGAATGAGATAGCTGCCGCTTGTCCAGGAAGGCATGTGAAGTGTAACGGCGTCTTGCGGCGGCGTCAGCTCGAGCGAGACGCGCAGCAGGTGGGCGTGAGGATCCGGTGTGACTGTATAGCGGAACATGAAGGTCCTTCAAAAACTTTTTTCGACGAGTCTTGACAACTCAAAAACTCTTGTGCATAATACGCCACCTGACTTCTTCGGAGGTCGGATGAAAAGTCGGTCAAGAAAATGACTTGACAAACGGAAATTGGTTCTGTAGAATCAAACTCCTACGCTGTTTAAACGGCGAGTTCTTTAAAAATTTGATCAACGAACCGATAAGTGT
>NZ_KQ968493.1:0-4624 GCF_001578585.1 Sutterella sp. KLE1602 | reverse complement strand
TTGAAAGACCTACTCCCAACAGGGTTTCGTGGGGTCTTTCGACGACTTTTAGGACCCTACAGAGTAAGCACCCTATCGGGTGGTTACGTTCGACTCGGCAGAAAACGTGGCGAAACTTAGGTTCTCACCTCGCGGCAACCTCAAGAAATAAGGAACCGGTTGGTTATACAGCCAACCGGTCCGAGATTTTTGGTCCTATATATTGGCTAGCGGCCGTTCTTTGATTGAGTGTATTCCGCAATTTCGGAAGATAAGATTCTGATTTTGTCGTTGTAGTGAATTCTCTTCAATCCCCTACGAAAAACTCTTGCAATCTTAAATTTCAACACCTTAATTCTTGCTTTAAATAAATCATGATCATTGCTGTTTTTTTTTTAAACTTTATTGGAGAGGATTTTTGTATATCTGACGATTTGGCAGTTGATGTCTTTATAAGATTAAACAAAAACTCTTCATAAAACGGCGTTTTTCTAGCATATCGCCACCAAATAGAGGATAATGGCAATTCTGGAAAATTCCAGGGCTTTTCTCCATCGCAATAATGTATGATTTTCGCGGCGTCCAAAGATTTTTTATAGATTGCAACACTATCGGCATCAAGTTGAGTTGTCCAATCAGAAATTCTATTGGCAACAACCCACATGACATTCCATGAGTAATCTATAAATTTTACTTTACCATAAAATATTCCATTAAGGATATCTTGATCACCATACCAGTTAGTAGAATTTGATTTAGTAGCTTTTGTTAATTTAATAATTTGCTGGAATCTCTCATTTTGAATCCAGTCCTTGATATTAATTACTAAAACGCCAGAGTTGAAATATTGATATGAATCTTTAATGCCGAGTTGCGAATCAAAATTTCTAATATATTCTTTTCTGTCATCCAATTTTAACCAGCGACGACGTTCTATATCTTTTACCGCTCCAATTGAAAAGTTTGATAATTGCGTATTGTAAAGTTCAGCAATGTCACTTGTGACAACAATATCACAATCCAAGTAGATCGCCTTATCATATTCCTTCAGGATTTCAGGAATGAAATATCTATTGAAAATGTCAGGAGAATAGTGGAATGCTTTCCCTGAGCTGAAAAGTTCGGTAAATGGGGCGGTGTAAGGCCGAATGTTAATAAAATCCAATTCGAAATTTGATCTTGTGGAAATGATATCATTTATCTTCCTCTTCGAAGACTCATCAACGCCATTTTCGAGAATTACAATTCGATAGGCGTTCTGAGGATTTGAATTTTCTACTATCGATTGAATTGTTACAGCTGCGTATTTTATGTATTGTTTGTTAGAAGAAAGGACAATAGGGATTTCATTGGCTTTCCCTCGTTGCACATTAACCTTTATGTCTGTATTGTCTAAAAAAGATACGGGGAGCGATTCAACTGTGACCCCAGATATTTTTAAACTTTCCCAATAGACGCCAAATAAATTCTCGGCTAGATATCCAATGAATCGTTTTTCAGATATGGTCCAATTTGTTATGTCTATATTTTTATAAACAAGATCAAGTTTCGGGAACAGCCATTCGCAAAGGTCGAAAAAGACTTTTCGCTCGGCAATAAACATGTTGGACCAGTAATGAACAGAACCATTGAGATATTTATCTAGTAAATGAGATATTTCCGGATAGTTAATTTTTAAAATATCTATAGCCCTATCATAAGCTTCCTTTTGAATAAATGGTTGGGATCGATGATACTCCCCGGGGGATATATCTAATTCATTCGAACATACGAAAACTTTATTATTTAGCGCTAAAGATTTTATGAGATCTAATCCAATTTCACATTCGTATTTATCGCCAGGGTAA
Source organism: Sutterella sp. KLE1602 (assembly GCF_001578585.1). Classification (NCBI taxonomy): domain Bacteria; kingdom Pseudomonadati; phylum Pseudomonadota; class Betaproteobacteria; order Burkholderiales; family Sutterellaceae; genus Sutterella; species Sutterella sp. KLE1602. The sequence goes on along the minus strand of NZ_KQ968493.1, from coordinate 2,798 downwards.
TCTCGACGAACTAAGTGGCAGAAATCAGCTGTATGCTTTCGTTGATAATTTGAACTGAGTATGAACTGACGTCTATAGTGCATGAAACCAAAAATATCCGGATTGTCGATCTTGTCATAATTTTTCCATGCCCAATATAGGCCTGTTAACTCGCAGTATTCGTGATTACGCTCAGAGATATTATCTCCAGTGTCGTCTCTGATAGTGTTATAAGCAAGCCATTTTTGATCTTTTGAAGAGATGACGCCATCTTTATTTTGCGTCCCTGACAATTTACTACCAAGATGAATAGGGATAAAAATATTATCCTCATTTTTAAGCAGATAAGCAGGTTTGTGGTATCCGACTAAAATCTTAATATTTTTGTGCATGGTTTATTCGCGTATGAAAAATTGTGGACTATCTTTTGCTTATTTGTTTGTGTACGATCCAATATTAGGCAAAAAAAAACCAGTTAGTGACTGCTCTTTCCAGGTGTCACTCGGAGAACTCCGCGTGAACAAAGGTCAAGGCTTCAGCGATGACTTTGTCCATATCGAAATATTTGTATTGGCCAAGTCGTCCGGCAAATCGAACTTTATCCTGCAGGTCAGCCAATGCCTTGTAGCGTTCGTAGAGCGCCGTGTTCTGTGCATCGTTGACCGGATAGTAAGGTTCAACACCTAGCTGCCATTCGGATGGATATTCGCGGCTAATGACGGTCTTCTCCTGTGTGCCAAAGGCGAAGTGCTTGTGCTCGATGATTCGGGTGAAGGGTACTTCACGCTCGTTGTAGTTTACGACGGCAACGCCCTGATAGTTCGAGATCGGAAGAATCTCCGTTTCAAAGCGGACGCTGCGGTAATTGAGCGCACCGTGGACATAGTCGAAGTAGGCATCGATGGGACCCGTGAAGATCACCTTGTCAGCGACGGCTTCGAATTCGTCTTTCTGTTTGAGAAAGTCGGTATTGAGCCGCACTTCGATGCCCTCGAGCATCTTTTCGACCATGCTAGTGTAGCCTTCTTCAGGGATGCCCTGGAAGCGATCTCGGAAGTAGTTGTTGTCGAAGGTAAAGCGGACCGGCAGGCGGCGAATGATGGAGGCGGGCAGATCACGGCAGTCGCGCCCCCATTGCTTTTCGGTATAGCCCTTGATGAGGATGCGATAGATGTCTTCGCCTACAAGGCTGATGGCCTGTTCTTCGAGATTCTTTGGTTCTGTGATGCCGGCTGTTTTCCGTTGCGCTTCAATCTTTTGTGCGGCCTCAGTGGGTGTTTTCACGCCCCACATTTGATAGAAGGTGTTCATATTGAAGGGAAGGTTGTAGAGCCTGCCCTTGTAGTTGGCAACGGGTGAGTTGATGAAGTGATTGAAGCTGGCAAATCGGTGGACGTACTGCCAGACTTCTTCGTTGCTCGTATGGAAAATATGGGCACCGTACTTGTGAACCTGAATGCCTTCAACCTCTTCCGTATAGACGTTGCCGGCGATGTGGCCACGTTTTTCTACGACGAGACAGCGCTTGCCGCGCTTCGTGGCTTCGTGAGCAAATACAGCACCGAACAAGCCGGCACCGACAATCAAATAATCGTATTTCATGACTGAGATTTTTTTAACAAGTATTGTTCAAACTGGTTAGGAAAGCGTGTCACGGCTAGATAATGGAAAAAACGGTTCAAGTGGCTGACGTCAAATGGGCGGCCGTAGCCAGCATGCTTTTGCCATCGTTTGAGCCAAGCTTCAAAGAAGCGGTGAGCTTCAGCTTGCGGGAGCCTCAGGTAGTTCCATTTAAAGGTAGCGTATTCGATGTCGAGCATGACCCGGCTGACGATGTCTTCAGTGTGATGGTAGCGTGCGTAACGAATACACTCATCGAGCTCTTCCATCACGATGAACGGATTGCTCGCCTTCTTGACGGAGTTTCCCGCATGGATTCGATAGTTGATGAGACACTCAGGAATGCAGCGAATGCGTTTGGCCATCAAGGTTGTCTTGAAGGCAAACGAAATGTCCTGATAGGCGGCTCCTGGCGTTTCCATAAATCTAATACCGTTTCTTTCGATCGTGTCTTTGCGATAGATCGCAGCCCAGATGGAGGGCGGATGACGAAAGACGTTGTCCGCTACTTTCGGATCGACCGTTAAATCTTTTGGCAAGAAGTGGCATCGGTTCGGTTTGACACGACCGTCCAAAAGGGTGTTGAAGCAGCATCGGGCAATGTCTAGCTCATGTTCGACGGCGACGCTGTAGAGCTTTTCGAACATCGTCTTCTCAACGAAGTCATCGGACTCGACGATGCCGATATATTCGCCACGGGCCATCTTCAAGCCGAGGTTCATCGTGGCGCCGTAGCCGCTGTTGGGCTTGTCCACAATCCGGAAACGCGGATCATCGGCAACCGTTTCGCGGATGAGGGCGAGCGTGTTGTCAGTCGATCCATCATTCAAGCAGATGACTTCAATGTCGTTCAGCGTCTGCACCTTGAGGCTCATGAGACATTCGGCGACAAAGTGGGCTACGTTGTAACAAGGAACCAAAACTGAAATTTTTGGTGTTGTCGAAGCGGTCATAACAATCCTTTTACGATAAAAGAGTTGAAACACAATTCGACAGGCGATCTTGGCGAAGTTCGCCGTTGCATAACGACAAAATGCGACCTTTTTGAGGTTGCTCTATCATTATGAAACAGCAAACTTCGGTTGAATGGTTTCGTGGAACGTGAACCTGAGGGAAGGATGACGACCAGCAATCTGTAGGACTGGCACGATTGCAATTTCCGCCAACATAGGAATAGTTAGGAAATAACTTATCAATCT
>NZ_KQ968492.1:0-6535 GCF_001578585.1 Sutterella sp. KLE1602 | reverse complement strand
GCCCGTGGAAATAATCCACGGGCTCCTACCCGATGGCGATCAGTGCTGCAGAAGCATTACTGTCTGGCCTTGCGGAGTTCGCGGGCGACGCGCTCCTCCATAAGGCGGATGAGCTCGTTGCTAGGCGGCGTCGGGGCGTCGGGCTGGGCACGGAGCAGGTCCTTGCCGGAGATGATTTCCCTGATTTCGTCGCTGTTCGTGAGCGTCTCAAGCGTGGCCGTGTTGAGGCGCGAGTAGAAGTCGCGGGTGGCCTCGTTGAGAAGGCTGCGGAGCTTGCAGCATTTGGCAAGGGCGCATTCGTGCGGCTCGAAGCAGTCGATGAGTTCGCCCTGTTCCTCAAGAATCTGAACGATGTCGCCGATCTTGTATTCGGACGGGTGCATCTTGAGGGTGAGGCCGCCGAATCTGCCGCGGTGAGTCTGAACCCAGTTCTTGGTGCTCATGAAGTGAACAACCTTGACCATGTGGTTGCGGGACCACTTGAAGCGTTCGGCAAGCTCTGTAACTGTAACGAGTCCCTTGCGTTCGTTGTGGGTGAGGTAAATCAGCACGCGGAGGCTGAGGTCTGTAAATCGTGTTAAATGCATCGGCGGAATCTTTTTAAATGGGGGATGTCGGACGGATGGAATCCGTCTGACGTTGTTGTTTTATAAATTATGTTGCCTGACAGACAGATAGATAGAAGTGTAGACCGTTTTGGAATATCACGCTATCGGCAAGGACGAATTTTACAGGGGCAGGGGAGGTTTGCGAACGACGACCCCCGTCCCGGGTAAAAGCGCTCAGAGGACCTGCGTGTGAACTCGGGAGTGAATGATGCCGAGCTTGACGAGGTCGGTCCTGAGGGCTTCGGTGAAGGCCCTGCTGCCGACGACGAAGAAGTCCGCGTCCGGGTTGACGCAGACGCTCCTTGCGTTTTCAACAGTGATGGGGCCTGCGACCTCGTAGTCCTTTCCCGCCGTGTCTGTCGAGAAGGGGGCTACGAGGAAGACGGCGAGCCCCGCGTTGGGCATCAGGTCGACGAGCTTCCTGAGCTCCTCGCGCATGAGCATGCGGGTGCCGTTGGGGAACTGGCAGAGGACACGGACGTTGCGCATGGGCTCGACCTCGGCCATTTCGGCGAGGAATGCGTGGGCGACGAGGCAGCCGATGTCCTCGGTCATGATGACGACGGGGGTTTCACCGGGCTCCATCGCAAGCTCGCCCTTGGGCTCGGAGAGTTCGACGGGGTCGCCGATGCGGAGCTTGGCGATGCGGCCGACTTCGCCGATGAAGGGCTCGTCACCTACCTCGATCGTGAGGCGCACGAGGCGGTCGCCGCTGGGACCGACGAGGAAGAAGGCGTGCGGCTCGATGCCGGGCATGCGGAGCTCGACGTACTGGCCGGCGGCAAATGCGGGCGGAAGCGCTCCGTCCGTCGGTTCGAGGTAGAGACTGATGACGCCTCGGCACTCCTGGGTGCGCAGGGCGACACGGTAGGGCCTCCAGCTGCATGTCGTTGTTGTCATATGCATACCTCCCATGTTCGGAGACGGCGGCATCCGGATTCCGCTCCTGCTCGACGCAGGAGGACTCTGCCGGCATCCCTTGACTGGGGCGGAAAGAACTTCCGCCCTTTATTCAATTTTAAGGGGGACGGCAGTAAAAACAGAAGCATTTTTTGCTCGGTGTTTCCCTGAGGGCACGAAACAGGAACGGACGAGAGCGGCTGAGCCGCTCGCCCGGCGGAGCCCTTTTCCGTCAATGGCACCTATGGGGGACAAAACGGCCGAACTCGCACTGTGAGAGGCCGTTCGGGCGGATTGAACCCTGTGTTCCGCAAAATGGGGTTCTTTGGGTTTGGTTGGCTGTGGGACAAGGGAAATGGCCGTATTCAGGGGGCGTTTTGGGTGAGGTGGAAACATTTTGTTTCATCTTGGAGGCGGGTATCGGCGAAAAAATTGCCATTAGGGGTTTCCTTATGGGGTAAATCCGTATATACTTCGTTCTGTGTTGAGTAGGGATTAACCCTTAAGGGTTTACCAAGCTCACGCGATGCGACGGCATTTTCTCCTTTGGCCGCCGCGTCGAAGAAAAGAAGATCGTCGGACACTCTCTCCTCCCGACGACGCTTCGAGTTTCAAGTCCCCCGGACAAGAAACATTTGCGCAAGCGTCTGCTTAGGCAGGCAGGCTGGTCCCCTGTTGCTTGTGCTTGTACAAGAGCCTTGGTCAGGCTTGAGTACGGAGGCTTCGGACTGGTCCTCTGAAGCTTCATAGGTTGGATGGCAACGGTCTGCTGGTGGTTCGGCAGACCGTTTGCTTTTGCATTGACGCCCTGAAACTGCTCCTCATGTTTCGGGGCGTTTTTGTGTTTGGATGCGGGGAACGGCAAGAAAAACGGGCCGCATGCTTGTGCATGCAGCCCACTTGAGGATTTCCTTGCTCAACCGCTCATTCAGTGACTTCGCGGCCCGTCATCTTCATGACGGTCTTCTTCTGCCCGTTGTCATGCTGGAGCGTGTGCCAGCCGTCCTCCTTCGGATCGGCGAGGCGCACGACCTTCTCCTCGGCGGGCGCCTTGACGGCGTCGGCGGGGAGCAGCACGGGTGCGCCGACGCACAGGCCGCTCTGCGTGAGCTTGGTGCAGCGGCGGGCGAGAATGCCCTGGCCGTCGGGCAGGATGCTGAAGATGCGGAAGTATTCTTCGCCGTGCTTCTGGATGTCCTGCGTGCCTGCGGCGCTGCAGGAAAGCGCCGCGGCGAGGGCTGCGGCAGCGAGAAGACGTTTCATAGTTTCTCCTGATGTGGATGGTCCGTTGAGACTCTCAATATAGGATCGCTTTGTTATGCGGACCTGACGGGCTCATACGAGAACGACGATGAGGAGAAAGACGCAGACGATTCCTGCCCCGATGAAGAGCGAGCCTGCGCGCCCGTCTGGATCGCGCACTCGATCCCTGATGCCGACGCCGAGAAGTATGAGGGCGGTGGTTGCGATGCCGACGGCGAGGCCGCGCTCGCCAAAGCCTGCAAGGACGGGCACGATCAGTCCCGCAGCGACGCCTGCAAGCAGCGCAGCAAGAAGCGTGAGGAGTCGTCTGAGGGCCCTGAAGGGAGGATCGGGCGGGATCGGCGTGGAGTTTTCGAGGTCCTCGGGGGTATAGTGAAGTGATGAGCGTGCGTTAGGACCCCTGTTGACGAGGTCCCCGCCCGCCTTCACGAGTCCGGAGGAGGTTGCATCATGACCAGCGTCACGATCGTTGTCGACAACTTTTGCCAGAGGCAGGGGCTTTATGCCGAATGGGGATTCTCCGCCTTCATCAGAACGCCGTCCGGCAATCTGCTCTGGGACACGGGAGGCATTCTCCATGTTCTCCTTCACAATCTTCGGGCGCTTGGCATTCGACCTGAGGGGGTTGAGAATCTTGCGCTTTCCCACGGCCACTTCGATCATGCGTCTGGCCTCACGGACATCCTCCGCGTGGCTCCGTCGGCAAAGCTTTGGGCGTCTCGAGAGATCGCGCGCCTCAGATGGGGTGATGCGGATGCGTCGAGGGCGAGCGGAGGCGGTCCCCTTTTCGCAGGCCTCCCCTTCACGCCCGTCGACGGCGGAGTCGAAATCCTGCCTGAAGTGATCGCCTTCACCGTTCCTGCGGACGAGCGCGACCCGAGGTTCCTTGTCTTCGACAACATGTTCGAGACTGGAGCCACTGGTGACAAGGTCCCCGACACCTTCGCGGACGACGTCTCCCTCCTCGTGAAGGGGAGTGCTGGTTGGTCTGTTGTGCTCGGGTGTGCTCATGCGGGTCTTCCCAATATTCTGAACTACGCGATGAAGAGATTCGGGATCGAAGGCTTTGATGCGGTGACGGGCGGAACGCACTTGAGTGGCGCCTGTTCGGAGGAACTGCCCGTCTGGATGGATGCGCTCGCAGCCGTTCCCGTCAGGCGCTGGCGCGTGAACCACTGTACGGGGTTCAGGGCAGCGGCGGCGTTGGCAGGACGCTTCGACGACGTCGACTGGGCGGGAGCGGGCGCGGTCCTGACCTTCTGATTCTAGCGGTTGAAGAGTGCGTTCCAGATGACGCTCAGCCCGAGAAGCCAGAAGAGAGCGCCGCTGACGCGGTTGAGCCAGAGGCTGAAGTTCGGGCCTGCAAGCCACTTGCGGGCCACCGCCGCAATGGCGCTGTAACCGAGGTGTACGAGAAAGCAGATTCCGACGAAGAGGACCGAGAGGAGCGTGACGCGCGAGACGTAGTCATCCTCGGGCGAGATGAACTGCGGCATGAGCGAGAGCAGGAAGACGATCAGCATCACGTTGCTCGCCTGAACGTACAGGGCGCCCTTGAAGATGCTGCTGAAGGTGAGCGAGTCGTTGGACTCAAGCCTGCCTAGCTTGTCAAGGCGCACTGCGCCTGCGTTCCAGCTGCCCCAACCGAGCCAGAAGAGCACGGCGGCTGAAACGAGCTGCAGGCCTGCATAGAGTGCGGGCGATGAGGTGATGAGGGCGCCGAGGCCCGTCGCGGAGATGAGCGACATCAGGCCGACGCCGAGCGTGGTGCCGAGCGGAGATGCTAGGACCGTGCGGAGCCCGCCGCGCAGTCCGTTCGTGACGGTGTAGAGAACGCCCGAGCCGGGTGTGACGCAGGCGATGAAGCTCACCAGAACGTAGACGGACAGATCTTTCATAGAAATTCGGCGCGAAAACCTCTGCCTTTGGGCAGGAGTTGTTGACTTGGATTCTGACAAAAAGGCGGCCGTCCGGAGGTTCGGACAGCCGCCTTGCCTAACATCAGACCTGACAGCCTGAGATCAGGGATCAGCGGGTGCCGCGGGCCTTGTTGGTCTCAGTGGCGATGCGAACGACCTTGCGGGCGAGCGCGGAGGTTGGGTCGACGACGCAGACCTCCTTGCCGGCGCAGACGAAGTCGTCGCATTCGTCAAGGATGAGCGGCAGTTCGGTGCAGCCGAGGATGAGGCAGTTGCAGTCGTAGGTCTTCACCAGGTATTCCGCGGCGCTCACGAGGTCTTCGCGGCACTGGCCGTCGGTGTAGCCGGCCTTGGCGCCGAGCGGACCGTAGATGGCGGCCATCACGCGTTCCTGATGCAGTTCATCGGGCACGAACATCGGGAGGTTGAGGGCCTTGGCCTTGTCGCCGTAGATGCCGGTCTGGACCGTGCCGGAGGTGGCGAGCAGACCGATGCGGGCCTTGTCGCCGAGCTTGGCCTTGATTTCCTCCATCGTGGCGATCTGCATGTTGATGAACGGAATGTCGAGGTGGCGTTCAAGATAGGGCACGAAGGCGTGGGCCGTGTTGCAGGGCACGATGATCGCGTCGCATCCGTCCTTCTGGAGGCGGCGGGCGCAGCCGTACATGGCGAGCGTGGGATCGGCGCCGCCCTTGAGAAGGCAGGCGGTGCGGTCGGAGATCTGCGGATTCTGCTCGACGACGAGCTTGAAGTGTTCCTGGTCGTTCTTGGCGGGCGTGGCTTTCACGATCTTGTCGTAGAGGTCGACGGTTGCGGCAGGGCCGAGGCCGCCGATGAGGCCGACCTTGAAGGGCTTGGGCAGGCGGACCGGGGTTTCGTCGATCGCCTTGTGGGCGGCGGTGGTCAGGACGTCGAGAATGGGCATGCCTTCGGAGATGAGCTCGAAGGCGGCGCCGGCGACGCGACCGCAGACGGGGAGCAGAAGCTCGGCGCCGGCGGCGAGAAGCTTGACTGCTTCTTCCCGGACGATTTCAGGATTGGTCGTGTTGGTGCAGGAGAGGCCCGAACCTTCGATGATTTCGCATTCGGGGAGCAGCTTGCGGATGAGGGCGACGTCGAGCGCGCAGCCGAGGAGCCCGATCTTTCGTGCGCCCTTGGCCTTCACGGCCTCGGGCATGCCGGCGTAGAGCGAGACGATCGGCATCTGAAGCTCCGTGCGGACTTCGTCGATGTAGGCTTCAGAGCGAAGGTTGGCGATGAGGGCCACGTCGCAGCCCTTTTCCTGAAGACGCCAGGCGCTTTCAAGAGCGGTGATCTTGCTGTCACCGAGGGCGATGCGCTCCGTCGGAGCGTCCTTGCGCAGCTCAAGTTCGTCCTCGACGAGCTCGACGGTGCGGGCAGATTCGGCTGCGGCGCGGAAGATGGCGGCCTTGACGAACGGGGCGACGATGGGGTTGACGCCGGCCACGAGGCCGATCTTCAGGATCTTGGTCATGTGTTTCTCCTCTAATCTGATGCGTGCGCCCCGCATGGAATGAAAGGGATGGGGCGGCACAGGGTTCTTGGTCATCCCAACACATTACGCCTTGAAGACGGTCTTGCCAAGAGTGTTTCCCATGAGTCGCATCTGCAGAAAGGTGGTTTTTGTGCGTTTTCTAAGTATTAATACGGAATTTGATGCGAATGTTTGACAAGTGTGCCGAAGTCGTGTTTAATTTCAATCCTTCGCTGACGACGCCAAGTCATCAGCGAATAAATTTGACAAAGAGTTGATGAGTTGGTAAACTCTCAATTCTATGCTCTTAGGAGCACTGTTCTTTAAAAATCAGAATTCAACGAACCGAT
>NZ_KQ968491.1:0-41531 GCF_001578585.1 Sutterella sp. KLE1602 | reverse complement strand
AAACCCTCCCACTTCAGTGGCGAGGTTGTTTAGACAAAAGCAAAAAAAGCAGGCATGATATTCACATGAGGTCCCTCGCTCAGGGCCTGCCTGTCGGCGGTCCGCAGAAGAGGCGAAGAGGGCACTGGAGGTAAACTTATGAACATTCTCGTTCCCGTCGACGGCACCGAACACAGCCTGCGCGCCGTTGAATTCCTGACCACCCGCACCGACCTGCTCGGCGCCGCTCCGAAGATCACGATCTTCTTCTCTCAGCATCCCGTGCCGCAGCGCATGATCACGAGCCTCGAACCGCTCACGATCAAGGACTACTACGCCGAGGAGGCCGAAAGCCTCTTCGCGTCCGTGCGCGCCCTGCTCGGCGACACGAAGCTCAACATCGAGATGCACTACGCCGTCGGCTCTCCCGCCGAGGAGATCGTGAAGGAAGCCGACCTCGTCGACGCCGACCTCATCATCATGGGCATCCGCGGGCATTCCGCCGTGAGCAGCTTCCTCTTCGGCTCCGTCTCGAACGCCGTTCTCGCCCACACCCACCGTCCGATCCTGATGCTGCGCGACAAGCTCCCCGAAGGGACCTCGCTTCTTCGCATCGGCATCGCCTGCGACGGCTCCGAATACGGCGAGCGCGCCGTGGACTTCGTGCTCAAGAACCGCGCGCTCTTCGGCTCCGAAACCCGCTACGAGCTTCTCAACGCGGGCCGCTCCACCCATACGATCGGCCTCTCCTCGATGGCAAGCATGATGTCGAGTCCGACGGCCGCCGCCGACATGGTCAAGCTTCGCGGCCAGCACTTCGACGCAGTGATGGCCGCCCTCATGCCCAAGTTCGAGGCCGAAGGCATCAAGCCGCGCCCCGTGCGCCTTGACGGCAACCCCGGCGAAGTGATCGCCGACTACGCCGAAAACACGCCGCTCGACCTGCTCCTCATGGGCTCGCACGGCTACGGCAACCTGCGCTCCGCGCTCATGGGCTCCACCGCCCAGAAGATCGCGGCCAACAGCTCCGTGCCGCTGCTCATCATCCGATAAGCACAATCCGCATGACTGAAAGCGGGCGCCTTCCGATCAGGAAGACGCCCGCGTCTCATTCATGCGTCAATGCATCGACGAAAACCAGAGGAATGACCTCATTCGATGGCGATCATCTTCTTGGCCTTGGCTTCGATCGCCTCCTTCTTCGGGATCGAGATGCTCAGGACGCCGTTTTCGTACTTCGCCTTGACGTCTTCTTCAGTCACGCCCTCGCCCACGTAGAACGCGCGGCTCAGAGCGCCGGACCAGCGTTCGCGGCGAACGCACTGGCCCTTCTTTTCGGCCTCCTGCGTCTCCTCAACGGCCTTTTCAGCGCTGATCGTCAGATAGCCGTCCTTGAGCGTGGCGCTGATGTTCTCCTTGCGGAAGCCCGGAAGCTCAACATCAAGCTCCCAGCTCTTTTCGCCTTCGCGCACGTCGGTCTTCATCAGACGGCCGGCGCGGTTGCCGAAGAGCTTGTCATGACCGTGACGATCGGTCATGCCGGCGAACGGGAACGTTTCATCGAAAAGGTCTTCACCAAAAACAGACGGAAGCAGCATTTTGTTTTCCTTCATTGTCTTCTGCCGTCGACCATGGCGGTGTGCATTCGGAGAAGTGCCTGTGCGGCACCCTTTCGGGCGCCCCGCACCTCTCTCTGAGGACTATATGGAGGCTTCAAGTCTGATTTCAAGCTCGGAAAAAGCGAAACCTTTGCCTAAAGGCAAAAGAAAAGCGGAGTTCGTGCATCAGAAAGGCTCCCCTCCTCTTTAGACGGCTCAAGGATTGTCGAGAGCCTTCGGACATACTCGAAAAATCCTGAAGCTCCCGGAGATGCGTCATGGAAGACGTGAAGGCTCAACTTGCCCTTTTGACACGGGTCGTCACTGACCTTCAGAAAGTCGTGCTCGAACTCAAGGCGGAAATCTCGGCGCTGCGCAGCCAAAGCAGTTTGCCCAAAGCCGTCGAACCGCTCAAAGCAGTCGAAACCCCGCCCGCAACCGCCACGTCAGGCCTCGAGATTCCTGATGAGCCGTGGACGGACGCTGAAGCCAAAACACAAGCCCCATGCGGCAGCACCGGAAAACAATTGGTCAAGACGCCGAAGATTGTTGCGGAAACGGATCTCACTTCACGAGAGAAGGTCGAGCTGTTCGCAGGTCTATTTGCAGGCAGATCCGATGTCTACGCAACCCGCTGGGCCTCCAGGACCGACGCGCAAAAGTCCGGCTACTCGCCGAAATGCACCATGCGTTACACCGAAGGCTGCAACCTGAAGTGCCACCTGTGCCCGCACTAAGCCTACGAAAAGGGGACTGCCGGGACCTACTACTTCCATCTCAAAGGCGACATCGTGATGGGCGTCTATCCGCTCCTGACGGACAACACCTGCCGATTTGCCGTTCTTGACTTTGATAACAGTGACTGGGAGCGTGACGGCAAAGCCGTCATCAAGACCGCCAGAAAGCACGGCATTCCACTCGTTCCTGAAATCTCCCGATCCGCCTGCGGCGTGCACCTGTGGCTCTTCCTGTCCGTACCCATGCAGGCCGCAGTGGTCAGACGGGTTCTTGAAAGACTGATTGCGCTCACGATCGCCGATGAGGGGCTACTCAAGCTCGACTCCTTCGACCGCATCATTCCCTGTCAGGACGAACTGCCGCGCGGCAACAGCAGCATCGGCAATCTGGTGGCGCTTCCCATGCAGCCTGAAGCCAAGGCGCGCGGTGGTTCATCCTTCATTCGAAGGGACGCCCGCCTTTCATTCATGCGTCAAGCCCGCATGCATCTCAGGACTTCGCGAAGACACCGCGCATGACGGGACCGACGCGCAGGAGACAGAAGAGCGCGCCTGCGGCCGCAATGGCACCGCCCGCCCAACCGATGTCGGCGATCGAGGCGTGGGTGCAGACGAGGCCGCCCACGAGGGCGCCCGAACCGATGCCCACGTTATAGATGCCCGAATAGACGCTCATGGCAACGGCCGTGCCCGACGGAACGGCACGGATGATGGCCGACTGGAAGACCAGGTTGTAGAGCGTCACCGCAAGCCCCCAGAAGATGCAGAGCAGCACGATCGTGAGTTCGCCGCCGCCCAGAGGTGCCATGAGAAAGAGGCTCGCGACGATGCCGAACACTGAGAACTGCAGGAAGCCGATCGGACGGCGGTCAAAGAAGTGCGAGAAGATCCAGCTGCCGAGAATGCCCACAGCGCCGTAGGCGACGAGCACCCAGGTAATGCGGTCGGGAAGCATGCCGGTCACCTGCGCGAGGAAGGGCTCGATGTACGAGTAGACCGTGAAGTTCCCCGTCATGATGAGCGGCGTCAGGATATAGATGCCCATGAGAGCGGGCCGGCTCAGAAGTGCTGGCACCTTGTCGAGCGCCACGGCATTGCGGCTGTGCACGCTCGGGAAAAAGCGCCAGAGGCAGACGAGCGCAATCGCCGCGACAAGCCCGATGGCGAGGAAGGTCATGCGCCAGCCCAGATAGAGGCCGAGCACGCGTCCGAGCGGCAGGCCCGCGATCATGGCGATGGACGAACCCGCGACCACAAGGCCGAGCGCGGCGGAGGTCTTGTGCTTCGGTGCAACCTCGACGGCAAGCGGGCTCACGACGGACCAGAAAATCGCGTGCGAGCAGGCGACGCCAAGGCGCGACGCGAGGAGAATCCAGTAGTTGGATGCGACGGCCGAGAGCACGTGGCTCGCGACGAAGAGCGCAAGCACCGACATCATGAGGCGACGACACTCCATCTTCGAGGCGAGCAGCATCAGCGGCAGCGACATGAGCGCGACGACCCAGGCGTAGGTCGTCACGAGCCAACCCATCTCGGCCTCGGTGCGGCCGAAGTCACGGCCGATGTCGGTGAGAAGCCCGATCGGAATGAATTCGGAGGTGTTGAAGACGAAGGTGCAGAGCGTGAGCGTCAATACGGGAAGCCAACGCATGAAGAAGGTCTTTTCGCCGGTGTCGGTCATGATGATGTGCGCTTTGATTTTGTCCGGGACTGTCGTTTTCATCCGCAGGCGGGACCTGCGTTTTTTTTGGCGGATGAGAATCTTAGCGCAGCCGTCCGGCGAAGGCAGCGGCCTGAAGCGGCGTCAATGACGCACATCAAGCCGCTGCGGGAGACTTGCTTTGTGTGAGGCGGGCGGCCTTGCGCCCCACCCCGAATGAAGCTTGAGGGCCGCTCGTCAGGCGTCTTCGCCGGGCAGGCGAACGTCGGGGACGTGCTCCTCGCGTGCGTTCTTCGAGAGGATGAAGTCGAAGTAGTCGCTGATGTACTCGCGGGGCGAGCCGATGAGCTCGTTGCCCACGAGCACGTGGATGAAGATCGACTGGATGAGCGGCGCGACGAGGACGACGGGACGGTTGCGCACGAAGTCGGGGACGTCCTCCTTCTCGAGCATGCGGGCAAGAAGGCCGTCATTTCTGAAGACAGGCACGAAGAGCCTCGCGTAAAGGTCGTGCATGATCTCGGGCGAGCGCAGGCCCTCGGCCCAGACGAGTCGGAAAACGCGCAGGTTGCGCTTCGAGCGCGGCGTGCCGTCGGTGAGCGGCGCGACGACCTTCATGAGCCTATCCTTGAGGGGAAGGCCCTCGTTTTCGGAGCTCGTCACGTTTTCGAGGTTGCGGTGCATGACGCCCGCGATGCCTTCGGCAAGCGCGTGCAGGAGTTCCTCCTTGCCCTTGAAGTAGTTGTAGATCGTCCCCTTGGCGACGCCCGCGCTGCGGGCGATGTCTTCCATTCGGGTGGCGGCAAAGCCCCTTTCCTCGAAGCAGTCGAGGGCCGCCGAAAGGATGCGGCGGCGCTTGTCTTCAGTCTTGACGGCCATGTCCGGTTGACTCCCTTTTCAAAAGTTTCTTGTCTTCGGCGCAGATCACGAGATCTTGTGCCTGAAGAGATAGGTTGCGAGGCTCATCGAGCCGAGCCCCACGAGAGCGACGGGCCAGACGAGCGGCAGGATGTCCATGAGGCCCGCGCCCTCGAAGTAGACGGCGCGGATGGCCTGGATGCTGTAGCGAAGCGGATTGAGGATCGTAGCGGTCTGCATCCAGTGGGGCATGGCGCGCACGCTCGTCATGAGGCCCGAGAGGATCACCATCGGGAGCATCATCACGATGATCATGACGATCGACTGCTGGATGTTGTCCGCAACGGCCGAGACGCCCAGACCCAGGCCCACCATGCAGAGGCTGAATCCAAAGATCACGAGGCCGAGCAGCAGGAATGAGCCCTTGAAAGGAAGCTCGAACCAGAGGAAGCCGATCGCGAAGATCAGGAAGGCCTGTCCGCAGGCGATGAGGGTCGGCATGACGGCCTTGCCGATCAGGATCTCGATGCTGTCGGCGGGCGTCATGAGCATCATGTCGAACGAGCCGTCCTCGCGCTCGCGCGAGACCGAGAGACCGGCAAGCAGCAGTACCTGAATGAGCGCGAGCACGGGAATGAGGCCAGGCACAATCGTGTAGCGGGTGATCCCGTTCTCATTCCAACGCGCGCGGTCGCGCACCTCGACGGCGAGCCCGCCGCCGTGCTTCGCGTTGACCTGCGTCGCGATCGAGCTGATGTAGCCGTAGGCGATGCCCGCGGTCGTGGAGTTGCGGGCGTCGGAGACGACCCTCATCTCGCCCTTGCGGTCGAAGTCGTTCGGGAAGTAGACCCCGACGAGCGCCTCACTCGAGTCGATGCTCTTCTCGAAGTCGGCGAGCGAGACGGCGTTTCGCTTGAGGTCGAAGATGCCGTTGCCCGTGATGCCGCGCACGATTTCGGCCGAGGCCGACGAGTGCGACTCGTCAAGAAGCACCCAGGGCACGCGCTCAAGGTTGAAGGTCGCGCCGTAGCCAAAGAGAATGGCCTGCAGGAACACAGGCGCGATGAGCACCATGCGCGAGCCCTTGTCGCCGAACGTGACGGCGAACTCCTTTACGACGATGGCGAAGATGCGGTTGAGAGACGCGCGCACGTCCCGCCAGAGGGACTTCAGCATGATGCGCCTCCCTTCGGTTCGGACTTGTCAGGGACCGTCACGGGCGGGCGCTTGCGCAGGACCCGCACGGCCATGCAGAAGAAGAGCGCGGCCCAGCAGCAGAGGATCCCGACGTTGCGCCACAGGATCGGACCGTCGCCCGCCAGGAAGCACTGCTTGAAGGCCTCGACGGCGTAGGTGGGCGGCAGGAGCCTGCCGACGAACTCGATCCAGACAGGGACGCTCCTCAGGTCAAAGAGGAAGCCCGAAAGCATCAGGCTCGGCATGTAGGCGAGCACGACGGCGAGCTCGATCGCGAGGAACTGGTTCTTCACCTTGGCGGAGATGAAGAGGCCGAGCGCCGTGCCCATGGCGGTCAGGGTGAGCAGGATGGCGAGCACGCCCGCGATGCTTCCCCTGAGCGGCTGTCCGAAGACGAGGAAGCTCGTGCAGAGCGAGAGGAGCGAGCCGCCGAAGGCGATCGTCCAGTAGCTGAGCCACTTCGCGAGGAAGATCTCAAGGGGCGAGGCCGGCGTCGCGAAGATCGCGGCCATGGTGCCGCGCTCCCATTCGCGCGCGATCACGATGGCGCTCATCATGGTGGACGCTGCGCCCACGACGATGACGAGGATGCCCGGTACGAGGTACCAGGTCGAGATGCTCGCCTCGTTGAACCAACTGCGGGACGCGAGCGACTTGACGGGCCCAGCCGAGACGCGCGAGGCGACGGCGGACTCGATCATGCCGTTCGATACCATCTTCGTGACGGAGCTGTTGAGCTGTCCGAGCACGTAGCTCTTGAAGAGCGTCGCGGAATTGCTGTCGACGCCGTAGACCGTGAGGCCGAGCTCGGCCGCCTCGCCCTGCTGAGCGTTGGCCGCAAAGCCCGCCGGAATCGTGAGGATGCACTCGACCTCGCGGGCCTCAAGCGCCTTTTCGGCGGGCGCCTTCGCGTAGAAGACCTTCGCGTCGAAGTACGGATTCGCGGTGAAGTCGACGGCAATGCGCTGCGCGACGGGCGTGCGCTCCTCGAGGACGATCGCGACGGGCACGCCCTTCATGTCCATCGAGATGCCGAAGCCGCAGACGAGCAGCATGAAGAGCGGCAGGAAGACGCCGATGACGAGCGCAGACGGATCGCGCCCGATCTGGTGCCACTCCTTGACGATGAGCGCCAGACATCTGGAAGCCGAAAAGCGCAGCAGTCCTGTTTTTCTCGCGGCGGTCATGATGCGGCCTCCTTTTTCCTCGCAGCTCGGGCGGCTTCGACGATGGCGATGAAGGCGTCCTCGATCGAGCGGATCGTGCGGCCCGGCGCGTCCTTGGCGGCGAAGGCGCGCACCTCACCGGGCGAACCCAGCGCCAGAATGCGACCCGCGTCCTGGATGAGGAAACGGTCGCAGTACTCTGCCTCCTCCATGAAGTGAGTCGTCACGACGATCGTCGTACCTGCGGCCGCAAGCTTCGTGAGACTGCGCCAGAAGGCGCGGCGGGACGCGAGGTCGGCGCCCGAGGTCGCCTCGTCAAGAAAGAGGATCTTCGGATGGTGAAGAAGCGCGCAGGCAATCGACAAATCGCGCTTCGCACCCACGGGCAGCGACTTGGCAGGCATGCGCCTGTAGGCCGAAAGCCCGTAGCCGCGCATCGCCTCGGCGACGCGGCGGGTGAGCCTCGGACCCCAGAAGCCGTAGCTTCGCCCGAAGTAGCGCAGGTTCTGCTCGACCGTGAGCTTGTCGTAGAGGGAGAACTTCTGGGCGACGTAGCCGATCTCGGCGCGCACCTCGGCCTTGGCCTCGCGAAGATCCCAGCCCACGACCTCGATCTCGCCGCCCGAAGGCGCAAGAAGGCCGCAGAGCATGCGGAAGGTCGTGGTCTTGCCCGCGCCGTTGGGGCCGAGCAGGCCGAAGATCTCTCCGCGCTTCACGTCAAAGGTCGTGTCAGCGACCGCCACGAAGCTGCCGAACGTGCGCGAAAGATCGCGCGCGCGGATCGGCACGTCGCCCGTATCAAGCCGCCCCGGATCGTCGGGGTCGGGCGCTGCGGACGAGGCGGCGTCGTCGGCGCGCACGGTCTCCATCGTGAAGGTGAGGAGCGCATAGGCGTCCTCCATGCGCGGCGCACGTTCGAGAACGTCGAAGTCGGGAACGGTCCCCGTCTCGTCCCTGCGAAGCGCGAGTTCGACCTCGCGCTCGGCGAATTCGCGGGTGTTGGGGGCGTTGAGCAGCAGGTCGATGCCGCCGTCGCGGGGGACGGCGTCGAGAAAGACCGACTTTTCGGGGGCGGGCGAAACCTTGAGCATCATGCGGCGCGAGAGCGACTTCCTCTCGGCGTCTGAAAAACCCGAAAGATCGAGCGCATAGGTGCGGCCCTTCGTGCGCCCGAGAAGCTCCGCGGGCGTGCCTGAGCCGATGATGCGACCCTCCGACATGCAGAGCACCCAGTCGGCCGACTCAGCCTCCTCGAGATAGGCGGTGGAGAAGAAGCACGTCGTGCCGCCCTGCCCGACCATGCGCCGGATCACGGCCCAGAGCTCGCGGCGCGAGAGCGGGTCGACGCCCACGGTGGGCTCGTCGAGGAGAAGGAGCGCGGGCGCGCGCACGAGCGCGACGGCCAGCGCGAGCTTCTGCTTCATGCCGCCCGAGAGCTTGCCCGCAGGGCGGCCCTCGAAGCCCTCAAGGCCCGTGAGCGCAATGAGGCTCGCGTAGTACGCCTCGATCGTCATGTCTTCGGGAGGCTTCGCGCCCCTGAGCGCACCGAAGAGCTTCATGTTCTCCATGACGGAGAGGTCCTTGTAGAGGCCGAGCGTCTGCGGCATGTAGCCCACGGCGTTGACGAAGTCCTCGTCGTCGGGGTCCGGAGTGCGCCCGAGCACGCTGAGCGAGCCTGAGTCCTGGCCCACGAGCCCGCAGATCATCTGCATGAGCGTCGACTTGCCCGCGCCGTCGGGACCGATGAGCGCGACCAAGCGCGCCTCGGGCGGTACGGCGAAGGTGACGCCGTCGACCGCACGCACGGGCTCGCGTCCGTCCTCGGACGCAAAGACCCTGCAGAGCGCCGACGCTTCAATGACGGATGTCGTCATGACGTGCTTTCCTCCAGCGGCGGATTCAGGGCGCGAAGTCCACGGTCACGGGCTGGCCGAGACGCAGGCAGTTGCCCGGATCCTCGACGTTGAGCCTCACCTCGTAGACGAGCACCGTGCGCAGGTCCTGCGTCGCAACGGTCTTTGGCGTGAACTCGGCCTCGCTCGAGATGTGGCCCACGCGGGCCTTGAGCGGCTCGGTCGTGTCGGTCGTCACGAGCGCCTCGGCGCCTTCCTGCACGTACTTGAGCTGGGTCTCGGAAACGTAGGCGCGGACCCACTTCGGATCCATGATGCTGATCTGATAGACGGTCCTCGCGGCGGAGGCCATGTCGCCCGGCTCGGCCATGCGCGTGCGCACGACGCCGTTGACGGGCGAGACGAGAACGGCGGCCGTCTCGATCTGATAGGTGAGCGAGTCGACGGCGGCGCGGCCCGCATCAAGGGCGGCCTTCGTTTGGCGGACCTCGTCGGGACGCAGACCCGCGACCTTGAGTTCGTAGACCGCACGCGCGCTCGCAGCCTGCTTTTCAAGCACAATGCGGCTCCAGCGCGCGTTGTCCACGTTCTGAGCCGTCGTGGCGTTGGCCTTCCAGAGCTTGAGCTGGCGGTCCTCGGTCTTTCTTGCAAGCGCAAGATTGCTCTCCACCGCATCGAGCTCGGCCTTCGCGGAACTGATCTCCTCCTTGCGGAAGCCCTCTTCGGCCAGACGCCACTGGGCGTCAAGCCCTTCGGCCTGCGCTTCTGCGCGACGGCGCTCGATCTCGAGCGCACGCGTGTCGAGGCGCCCGATCACGTCGCCCGCCTTCACGGCCTCGCCTTCCTCCCTGAGAAGCTCGGCGATGCGCCCGCTCCCCTCGAAGGCCAGGGACACCTCGCGCGCATCCACGCTGCCCCAGGCCACGCTCGGCTTCGCCTCGCGGCTCTTCTGCCACTCTGCGAAGCCCCAGCCTGCTCCCGCCGCGACCGCCGCCGCAACGACCAGCACCACGGCCTTCTTTCCAACCGCCATTTCAAGCCTCCTTGAGGGCGGATTCATTTTGAATCGCCCGGTTCATTTTCTTAAGGAGACTATAACACCGTTCCAGCCCATTTTGAACCCGTCGGTCACCTTTGTTTTGTACTGACCGGCCATTTCACAATAAGGGTGCAAAAGGCCACTCCCCGCCCCTATTCGGACGCGGGGAGTGGCCTTTTCGAGGTTCTGGTGACGGTGCGGGAAGGTCAGCCGCGGGCGGCCTTCGCGCGCTCGGCGAGGCGGTCGGCGAGGCCCGAGACGCGCACGGTGCGGTTCTCGACGGAGGCGTTGAGGACCCGCTCCGTGCCAAAGATGTCGACGGAGCGCTTGGTGCGGGTGACGCCCGTGTAGAGGAGCTCGCGGGTGGCGAGGCCCGAGGCGGGGTCGGTCGGCAGGAAGACGGCGACCTCGGGGAATTCGGACCCCTGGGACTGGTGGATCGTCATGGCGAAGGCCGTGTCGTGCGCGGGCATGAGCGCGGGCGGCATGCTGCGGTCGGCGTCGAAGAAGACGGCGCGCAGGTCGCCGTGCTCGTCGGGGAGCACGATGCCGACGTCGCCGTTAAAGACGCCGAGGATGTCGTCGTTGCTTCGGATGATGACGGCGCGGCCGGGATAGTTCCAGCGGTCCTCGGCGAAGGTTTTGAAGTCTGCGCCGGCGAGCGCCGTCCTGACCTTAGCCTCGGCCCAGGCGTTGATGCCCTCGACGCTCTGCGGGCCGCGGCGCTGGGCGCACAGCGGCCTGAAGGTCTGGAAGATCTCCCAGAGGGCGCGGCCCGCGGCCTTCAGGTCGTCGGCCTTCGGCTCGGGGCGCGTGACGACGCGCATGTAGTCGATGAGCGCGGCCGTGTAGCGCGAGAAGCGTTCCTCGAGCCACGCGGTGGCAGCGGGCGCCAGGCCGTAACCGCCTTCGCCCTGCGGCATGGCGTCGTCCCAGGCGATGCGCCAGTCAGGGTCGCCGTCGGTCTGCGCGTCGGCCAGCAGGCGCTTGACCGTCGTGCAGGCGGTGGAGCTCGAAATCCCGCCGTCGTGATTGATCGCGGCGGCAAGCTTGGCGATGACGGAGCCTTCGGCGAAGCGGCGGCTCGTCTTGAGGTCGACCGTGCTTGCGGCAAGCGCGCCGTCGGTGGCGGAGATGTCCGCAAAGACGGCGCCCGGTCCCACGGCGGCGAGCTGGTGCTTGTCGCCAAGGATGATCACGCGCGTACTCTCCGAGACCACCTCGAAGAGGCGGGCCGCCAAATGGATGTCGACCATCGAGGCCTCGTCGATGATGAGCACGTCGGCGGGAAGCGGATTGTCCGCCGAGGGCTTCTCGCCCGAAGGCGTCTTCTTGACGAGCCACTTGTGGATCGTGTGCTCCTCGACGCGTCGCGGGGCGCCCTGAGCCGTCTCCTCGGAAACGACCTCCTTCATGCGCGGGAAATTGCCCGCGATCGGGCCCTGGGTCATCGCGACGATCGACTGGCGCATGCGACTCGTGGCCTTGCCCGTCGGAGCGGCAAGATAGATGGAAAGGTCCTTGTTCTCCTCGAGCAGACACTCGAGGATGAGAACCACGGTGGTCGTCTTGCCAGTGCCGGGACCGCCCGAAATCACCGCAAGGCGGTTCTCGAGCGCAAGCCTCACGGCCTTGGTCTGGAGTTCGTCGGCGTGCAGGGCGCCCGTGAGCTTCTCGACGAGCGAGGCCGTCACCTCGGGAAGCGTGCGCGGAGGCTTCGAGGCGATCCGCACGAGCGCAGCCGCAAGGCGCTGCTCCTCGGCGAAGAACCTCGCAAAATAAAGTCGGGAGGCAAGCCCGCCTGCGCCTTCGTCGAGCATGAGGGGCGCCAAGGGGCGCGCGCCCTCTGCGGGTGCGCCCGCAGCGGCAAGCCCCCAGCGGGCGAGCTCTTCGAGATGCGCGCGGATGTCCGCGTCGTACGCCTCCTCGTCCTCCCCGACCTCAAGGCCCATGCGGCGCGCAACGTCGAAAAGCCTTACGCAGACGCTGCCGCGGTCGTCGGCGCCCGCGAAGGCGGACGTGACGGCACGCATGAAGACGTGCATGTCCTCGCCGAAGGGCTCGAGCCCCTGCGCCTCGCGCGCACGGTCGGCGATGCGAAGAAGCGACTCGCCGAACTCCGCAAGCTTGGGCGGGAGTGTGCGGCCGGGATCGTTGGTGGTGATGTTCGTCATTTCTGCTCCCATTCAGGCAGGAAGAGTTCGTCAAGGCGGGCGATCCTTTCGGCGCCCACGGGGTCGTATACGACGCCCTGGATGCCTTCGGGGCCTCGCCGGGCATCGGCGCTGACGCCGCGCAGGAACACGTAGCAGGCGCCACCGAGGAGTGAGTCGTCGTAGTCGCGCCCGAGCCTCGCCTTGAGGAAGCGCCTGAGCGCCACAAGGTAGATGAGGTACTGGAGACGGTAGCGGTGCACGCGCATCTCGTCGGACATGACATGCTGCGTGAAGTCGGCCTGCGTCCTCACGAAGCGGGTGATCGCATTGCTCTTCCAGTCGAGAATCCAGAACCTGCCCTTCGCGCCGAACGCAAGGTCGATGAAGCCCGTGAGAAAGCCCGAGAGGTCGTCGTCCGAGAGGTTCGGAATCGCGTACATATCCCCGAACCTCTCAAGCGTATCCTTGAGGTCCGACGCGCTGAGTCCGTCCCGCATGCGCAGGAGGAACGGCATTTCGGAGGCTCGCTCCGTCATCTTCACGTCGCGCAGGCGGATGCCGGGCAGGATCTCGGCGTTGACGACGTCGTAGATCATGCGCGCGGCCTCTCCGACGGCCTTGTCGAGCGAGGCCTCATCGGGGAAGGAGAGGAACTGTTCGATCCGGCTGCGGGCGATGCTGCGGCGCAGCGCATCGGCCTCGGGCGTATCGGGCGCAACTGCGGGAAAGTCGGCGATCTCAAGCATGCCGTGCATCGCGTCACCCGCCTTCGTGCCGCGCGGGAAGGCCAGAATGCCCTCGAGCGGACCGGCCGACTGCTTTGGACCGAACCAGGCGACTTCGTCGTCGGTGACGGAGCGGTTGATGCTTGAGAACGAGCTCACGCGCCACTTCGGCAGGATGGGCTTCGCGTGATCGACGCCGAGATCGGTATCGAGCGCGGGCGGCGCGACCGTAATGTCGTCGGCCGTCTCCGTAAGGAGCGTCTCGATCTCGACGCAGCGCACGCCGGGCAGGCTGCCGAGCTCCCGGAAACTGTCGAGCACGATGTCGCGATCCGGCTCGAGCGAGCCCGTAAGCGCCATGAAGTAGGCGTTCTTCCTGTAATTCCCGTGCCAGCCCGTAGACGTTCTGTTTTGTGGCACCACGAGCACGAGCCGGCACGCCGCACGGGTCATGGCGACGTAGGCAAGGCGCACGAGCTCCTCCTTGCGCTTGACCTTGAGCGCATCGGACTCCTGCACCTCCCCGTGGGTGATCGAGAGCTCCATGCCCGAAGCGTCGCTCTGCTTGAAGACGGAGCGCTTCTCCCCCTTCATGACGGCCATGGACTCGGCACTCGGCAGATAGACGATCGGATACTGCAGGCCCTTGCTCGAGTGAATGGTCTCGACCGTCACGAGGTTCGCGTCGGAGGCAAGGCGCAGGTTGCGCGTCTCGCCGCCCTTTTGCGCCCTGGCGGACTCGAACCAGCTCAGCAGGCCTGCAGGCGTCGCATACTTCCTGCCCGCCTCGTTGAGAAGCTCGATGATGTGCGCGTAGTTCGTGAGGCGCTGCTCGCCGCCCTCGACGGGCAACAGGCGCTCGGCGAGGTGCTCCTCGTCGATGAAGGCCGAGAGCGCAGCCGCCGCACCCGCACGACGCCAGCGGGCGACGCCCGCCTCAAGGCGCTCGCGAAGGTCCGAGCGCGCCTGCTCGTCCTGGTCGCAGAGCTCGGAGAGCGTGGCGGCCATGAGACGGGTCGCCCTGAGCGCCGTGAGCACGCGCTCGACGCCGGGCTCGGCGAAGGCGTGCAGCAGGCAGAGCATGTCGTGCGCCTCCTCGGTCCTGAAGACGTCGTCGTTGCTCTTCATGACGACGCGCACGCCTCGGCGGGCGAGCGCCCGCTTCACATTGTCGACGTGACCGCGCTTCTGCACGAGGATCGCAATGTCGCGGGCCTCGACGGCGCGAAGGGCAATGGTCTTCGCCACGGGCTTCTTCGTCTCGCCGTCCTCGACTTCGATCACGACCGAGCCGATCACATGGTCGTCGGGACCTGCGGCGATCGCAGCCCTGCCGTCGCGCCCGAGCGTGATGAGTCGGGCGATGTCGTCGGCAACAGAGCGGGCCGTCGCAACGTTCATCGCGTCCTTGCCCTCAAGCCCTTCCTCGGTGTACCAGATTTCAAATACGTCCGCCTCGCGCCAGATCCCATCCTCGTCGAGCAGGAAGAGGCCCGTGCGGTCGACCTTCGCATCGACGGGCTTGTAGGCGAGGTCGTGGCGCAGGAAGGCGTCGGGGCCCGCGATCGAGAAGAACCGGTTGACCGCCTCGACGAGCTTCGGGCAGGAGCGGAAGTTGCGTCCGAGGCGGCTGTGGCGACTGATGAGCTTGCGCGCACGCATGTAGGTGTCGAGGTCGGCCGAGCGGAAGCTGTAGATGGCCTGCTTCGGGTCGCCCACGAAGAAGAGCGCGCGGGGCTTGTCCGCCGAGCGCTCGCTCTTCGGGATCTCGAGGAAGAGCTTCCTGAAGATGGCAAACTGCACGGGGTCCGTGTCCTGGAACTCGTCGATCAGCACGCCCCTGTAAGTGTTCCTGATGCCGGCTACAAAGGCGCCCGTGGCATCGTCGCGCAGCGTGAGCCACATCTCGGCGAGCAGGTCGTCGTAGGTCGCGAGCCTCCTGGCGCGCTTGAGGGCGCGAAGCGCCGCAGGCGCGGTGCCGATGAAGCGCTCGAGCCATTCGCGGGGCAGCGGCTCGACATCGTCGGGAATGACGCGCTTTGCCAGATCTTCGGGCAGGCCGGCCAGCGTTCTGAGCTTTTCCGCCCAGTCGTCGCCCTGCATAAGCAGGCGACGCTCGTCGGCCGACGTGCAGGCGTCGAGTTCGCGTCGCAGGAAGGACTCCGTCACCTCGTCGCGCAGGGCTGCGTCGTCGTCCGAGAGCTCCGTATCGAAGTTCCCCGCCGACGTGAAGACGTGTTCGGAGAGCATCTTCTGGCAGAAGCCGTGAATCGTGTTGATGGCCGAGTCGTCAAAGCGCGCAAGCGATTCGCGCAGGCGCTTGACGGCATCCTCGTCGCTGATGGACATGCCACGCCAGATCTCCACCTGCCTCACGACGAGGGGATCGACGTCCTCGGCGGCGTAGATGCCCGTCAGATAGCCGTGCGTCTCGGCAAGATGCTCGCGGATGCGGCTCTTGAGCTCCGCCGTGGCCGCCTTCGTGAAGGTCACGACGAGAAGACTGTTGATCGGGATCTCCTGCTCGACGATCAGCCTGAGCACCAGATGCTTGATCGAGAAGGTCTTGCCCGTGCCCGCAGACGCCTCAAGAAGCGTCGGAACGGTGAGGTCGGCCTTCTCCACCACGAAGCCGTCGCTGTCGGCGGACTTCACGGCGAGGGACTCCTCATGCTCAGGTTCGGACGCGGGAGTGTCGTCGAAGAAATCGTCGGGGACGCAGGATTCCTGCGCAGCCGCGCAGTCCTCGACGTCCGCACACGACGGCACATCGTCGCAGTACTCGGGCACGGCGTCGCAGGCGGCCGCAGCGTCGCCGTCATTGAGTTCCGAAAGCGGCGGCACCGCTTCGAAACGGGAATTCGTGTCTTTAGTCATCTTGCTGGTCATCCTGCGTCGGTTCAGCCATGGCCTTGAGGGCCTCGTCCACCTTTTCTTCAAAAGCGGCCACCAGTTTTTCGTCCTGTGTCTTCTTGAGCAGCTTCTTCTTGAAAAGCTCGAAGCGCATCTTGCGCCTTTCGTCCGCAACCCTGCGCATCCTGTCTAAGTCGCCTCCGCGCCAGAGAATGAGGTCGGCGGACTCGTCCTCCTCCCCATAATCACCGAACGTGTCGACGCCCTGGGCGGCCGAAGCCGCCGCAGCGAGACAGGGCCTGAGCAGGGCGCGGAGGATCCTGCGCGCCTCATCGGCCGAATAGGCCTTGAAGGCGATCGTCACGAGCTTCTCGGGATTGGTGTCGTCCTTGGGCTCCTTCACGCCGTTGCCGAGCTCTTTGGTCCAGCCCGCGATGATTGCGCCCTCGTCGACGCGCTCAAGCGCGCAAGCCGCGATGAATTCGGTGAAGGCCAGCGTCACGGGGTTGCCCGTGCCCTTCGAAACCGTCGCGCGCACGAAGCGGCGCACGTCGCCGGACTCGTACACGCCCCTGAGGCGCATCGTCACGCGGGGGAAGCCCTCGCCGAGGTCGATCTCGAGATCCTCCTCGGGCAGCTCCCTGCCGACGGCGGCCTCGATCCTGAGCTCCTCGACCCTGGCCGCATAGGCGGCCGCGTCCTCGCTGAGCCAGTCGCGAATGCCCTCGGCTCCGAACCTCGGATCGCAGGCGGTGCGCCTGAGCCAGTTCGCGCAATCGCCTGACGCAGCGGCCTCGAGGGCCTCGTTCCTGCGCATCCAGCTCGAGAGTCCGTCATCGGGCGGCATCATGCCGCGCTCGTCGTCGCCTGCCTCGTCCGGAAGCCTGACGCCGGCCGCAGCCAGCGTCTTCCTGGCAGGCGCCTTCCAGAAGTCGCAGATCTCGCGCACCGAGACTTCGGTGCGCCTGAAGACCTCGAGGCCAGTATCGGCGAACTTCTGCTCGGTCGCGGCGTAGCCCGCCGACACGGCCTTCCTGAGCGCCTCGAAAAGAGCGGGATCATGGCTTCGCCAGCCCCTGCCCGCATCGCGGAAGCTCTCGGTCGAATAGGCGTTGAGCGGCACGTTGACGGTGAGGAGCGCCTCTGCGCGGCGGCGTTCGGCGCGGCCCGGCGCAAAGGTGAGCAGCCATTCTCGAAGCTCCTGCGCGACCACGGATGGCTGGCGCTCGGCCGAACCCGCACCCGTTCCGCAGACGTACGAGATGAGGAGCGTCCTTCTCGCGGCGAGCAGGATGTCGAGGAAGACGTTGCGGTTGTCGCGGCGGCTGTCGCGGTCCCCGCGGCGGGCTGCATGCGCCATGAGGTCGAACTCCTGGCGGTGCGGATTGCCGGGGAAGGCGCAGTCCTCGTTGAGACCCACGACGGCGATGATCTTGTAGGGAAGCGGACGCAGCTGCGACATGCCCGTGAAGGTGACGCGGGGCGTCGGCATGCCGCCGCCGGGCGAGGTCTCCTGGGCAAGTTCGAGGCTCTTCATGAAGATGCCGAACGGAATTTCGGTCACGCCCGCGCGCTCGATCTCCTCGCGCAACGTGGCGGCCGCGTTGCGGATGCGGTTGAAGGCCCCGCCCTCGTCATCCCTGAAGAAAACGGCGGTTGCGTCAGCGAGCCACGTCGTCCAGGCCTCGGGGGCCGCAGCCTTCTCGGTGCGCAGCCTGAAGCCCTCGAGCGAGGCGGCGAGCCTGCTCACGGCGTCGAGCAGTCCGGGCTCCTCGCTCACGTCCTTCCAGCCGTCCTCCTCGGTGCCCCTGACGGGCAGCGTGTCAAAGAGCGGATCGCCTTCGGAGGCGGGCAGCGCAAAGCCCATCACGAGGCGCTCGACGGCGCGCGAGAGCGTCATGTCCCTGACGTTCGCATGGGTGACGGGATCGAGATTGCGCAGGTGCGCGTCGGAAAGACCGTAGCGGTAGCCCGCGGCGCGAAGCCAGGTGCCGAGCATCGGCACCGTCTCGGACGTGAAGCCGAAGCGCTTCGCAACATGCGGGAGCGCAATCCAAGCCTCGAACGACTCGAGCGTGGCGCGGCCCGTGACGAGCTCGACGAGTCCGAGCACGGCCTGAGCCGCCTTGTCGGCCTCGAAGCCCGAAAGGCCCGAGATGCGCCATTCGATGCGGCGCTCGGGCGGCAGGCTGTCGAAGACGTTGGCGATGAGCGGCGCGGCGGTCGAGATGTCGGGCGTCACGACGAGCACGTCGTCGGGACCGAGTCCGGGATCGGCCGCAAACTGCGCGTGCAGCCAGTCGGCAAGCGCCTCGAGCTCGCGCGTGGGCGTGGGCGAGCGCATGAAGCGGATCGAGCGGTCGTCCTCGCGAAAGAGCGGCGCGCCTCCTCCCGTCTTCTTGAGATCCGCATCAAGGTTAAGGATCGAGTCCTGCACGCGGGAGAGAAGATCGGTGCTGTTCCGCTCGATGTAGTAGCTGTCGTTGGCAACGGCCATGTCGGCACGGATCTCCTGATGCCGTCCCGCATATCCCTTGAGGAAGTCCGACGACAGGAACCTACGGGTTCCCTGCGGCAGACGACTGACGGTGTCCTCATCGAGCTCCTCGGACACGCCGAGTTCCGAAAGGCCCGCAGCCGTGTCGGGCGCGGCCGTGAATCGCCAGATTCGGTCGATGTTGGCGCGGGTCGACCCGCCGTTGTCGGCAAGAAGCGGATGTCCGTCGAGCTCGGCGCCCTCGGGGGCGTTCTTCCAGTCGAAGAGCCTGCGCGGCAGAAGGTCGTACCAGTATTCGCTCGTGGGATTGAGAAGATAGAACCAGACGTCGCGCCCCGAGGCCGCGTAGGCCTTGATGATCGGCAGCATGACGGGCGGCACGACGAAAGGCACGAACACGTGCAGCGCATCGGGAAGCGTCACGGTGAAGTCGTTCTCGAGCTTCACGCGCTTAGAGCCGCCGCTCGCGGCGAGGCGGCGGAGCATGTCGGGGAAGCCCTCGAGGAAGCGGCGTCCGCGCCAGGACGGGCGGCTCGCGAGCTCGCGCCAGAGGTCGCGCTGCCATGCAAAGTCGGGATGGCGCTCAAGCACCTTCTGCTCTGTCGTGCGTGCGTCCGTGTCGTTGAGCATCTCGGGATGCATGCCCAGCCAGTCGAGGACCCAGTCGAGACGATAGGTCGAATAGACGACGAACACCTCGGCGATGCGCCTCGCCAGATGCCAGACGTCCTCGTCGCTCCTGCCCTCGAGATAGTGGCGCAGGCGCTCGCGACCCGGGCCCTCGCGGAAGCTCCCAGACCCCGTGCGGCGCAACAGGTCCCAGATCATCCAGTCGGCCTCGTTGCCGACGATGTTGGCCATGGGCTCCTTGGAGAAGAAGCCCATCCAGGAGGAGAGCTTCATGAAGTCGATGCCCGCGCAGATGCCGTCGCGGTCGGCAACGGCGCGGCGGAGGTCCTCCTCGACCGCGTTGTTGGGCGTGATGACGGGCACTTTCTCGAAGGCGCGCTCGAAAAGACTGGCGCCGCCCGACCCGCCTGTGGAGACGCCGAGCGCCTCGATGTTGTTCATGAGGCAGACGCGCAAGACCTCGTAGCTGTTGCTGTAGACGGTGTGGATCATGTCTGGAGGATCGCTTGAAACTGGAATGAGTTCATTCTAGCGGGTGTTGACAAAAGACCCGCCCCTCATGCCACGATACGCGCCCGTGCGTCATTATGTGACGCACACGGACGTGCTTCGCGGATGTGAAGAGGCCGCCGGCGCATGAAAGCGGCAGGCGGCCCGGGGAAAATGCAAACGAAAGGCCGCGCCTTCCGTTCCTTCCGTTTTCAGTTACTTGCGAACGGCGTACTTGTCGGCGAGCTTTTCGAAGTAGGCGGGCACGGCGGGATCGGCCCAGTCAACGAAGCCGCGCACGAAGCCCACGAGGTGGCCGTGGCCGTCGAGGACGAAGAAGCCGGGCAGCACGTCGGCGGGAAGCGTCGCGGGAATGACGAGGTCGGGATCATGCCAGGAGGTGAAGGTCTCGGGGAGCTTCGTCTTCTTCACGAACTTCGTCACGCGCTTCGGGTTCTTGTCGAGCGAGATGGAAACGAAGCGGATGCGGCTCTCGGGCTTGTTGTACTTCGCCTGGAATTCGGCCATGAGCGGCGCGCTGCGCTGGCAGGTGGCGCTCCAGGAACCCCAGACGTCGACGATCACGAGCTTGTCCTTGAACTGCGAAAGCGACTGCGGATTGCCTGCGAGGTCCTTGTAGCCGTCGAGCGGGAAGCCGCGGGCGGTGCGGAACTCGATAAAGTCGCGGGCGACAAGGGGCTTTTCGGCGATGGGCTGGCCGTTCTTCTCGAACTTCTGGTTGAAGGCGGGAAGCGCGGCCGAGGCGCACTGGGCGCCGATCACGAAGGCGAGCGCGATCAGGGCTTTCTTGAACATGTCGGTGAATCTCCTCTCTGAATGCTGTCTGTCGATTCTGTCTTTTGAATTCCGAGGCTGGACGAGGCGTCTCAGGCCCTGTCGGCCTTGGCACCCTTCCTGCGCATGCGCGCGGCGAGGAAGAGCCCGCAGGCGCCGAGCGCTACCCAGGGCGCGGCCCAGAGGGCGGCGGTGCCCGCGTTCATGTCGGGCTCGTAGCGGATCTGCTCGCCGTAGCGGGCGACCATGAAGTCGAAGATCTGCTCGCGGGTTTCGCCCGCGCGCAGCTTTTCGTAGATGACGCCCTTGAGCTCGTTGGCGATGGCGCTCTCGCTGTCGTAGAGCGTGAGGTTGGGCGAGACTGGGCAGCGGAGCACCTTGGAGATGCTCACGGCCTCCTTCTGAAGCTCGGCCCCCGTAAGCGGCTTCGTCTCGGCGGCGAGGAGCGGCGCGGCGAGCATCATGCCCGTCTCGAGCGCTGCCGTTCTCACGAGGGTCCTGCGTGTCATGAAGATCATTTGGAAGGAGCCTCCAACTCCTGCGCCGCCGTCTCGGTTTCGCGACGGCGCGTGAAGAGAATGATGAGCGCGGCCAGAATCATGACGGCGCCGCCGCCCCAAATCCAGCCGGCGAGCGGCTTGATGGAGAGCCTGACGAGCCACTCGGTGTCGGTGAGCTTGTTGCCCATCGAGACATAGTAGTCGCGCAGGAAGCCGTGGTCGATGCCGGCTGCGGACATCTGCATGCCGTTGGCGACGAAGGTCTGGCGCTCGGGCCTGAGCGTCGTGATGAGGGACTCGTCGTCAAGCCTGAGCACCTCGATCACGCCCTGCTGTCCGAAGTAGGAGTGGTTGTTGACGAAGCGCGTCTCCGTATAGACGAAGACCACGTCGTCGACGGGCTTGCCGAGGCCGGGCCCCATGCGCACGAGCGCCTCGCTCTCGTACTGCTCGACGCCGACCGCACCCGCAATGGAGACGGCGATGCCCACGTGCGCGAGCAGCGCGGCAAGGCTCATGCGGCGGGCCGGGAAAGGCAGGCAGTGCGAGACGGCCGTGACGACGAGCCAGACGGCGGCCGCGACCGCAAAGCCCGTCATGACGGGCGAGCGCGGGTCGGTGAGGAGCGCGACGGCTGCGCCTGCGGCGACGGAGGCCGCTGCGCAGACGGCCCAGCGGACCGGATTCCTGAGGCCGAGCTGGGCGGCGCCCGCGAGCGCCGCGGCGATGAGAGTCATCGGCGCGAAGAAGTTGTTGAAGTACGGCGCGCCGACCGTCAGCGTGCGGCCCGCGAAGACCTCGTATCCAAGCGGATAGAGCGTGCCGAAGAGCACCGCGAAGGCGGCGGCCATCAACAGGAACACGGCGCCCGTCATCAGGGCGTCCGAGCCGTTCATCGGCGCCTCCTCGGTCCTGCAGACAGGCTCGATGCGCGCGCAGTAGAGGAAGGCGGCGGGCACGAGCAGCACAATGGCGAGCACCTGAAGCGCGATCCCGCGGCCCGGATCCGTCGCGAACGCATGCACGGACTGCATGGCGCCCGAGCGCACGAGGAAGGTGCCGAGCAGGCAGAGCGCGAAGCCCACGAGCGTGAGGAAGACGGTGAGGCGCCTGAGTTGCCCTCGCCTTCTCGTCTGGATGAGCGCGTGCATGAGCGCGGTGGTCGTCAGCCACGGAATGAAGGACGCGTTCTCAACGGGATCCCAGAACCACCAGCCGCCCCAGCCGAGCTCGTTGTAGGCCCACCAGGATCCGAGCATGTTGCCCGCCGTCAGGAAGCCCCAGGTGACGATCGAAAGACGCGTCGTGAAGTCGATGGCCGTCTTCGACCAGCGGCCCGAAAGCAGCAGCGCGCACATGGCCGCGAACATCAGCGCCAGGCCCGCATAGCCCATGAAGAGCACGGGCGGATGCAGGATCATGCCGATGTCCTGCAGGATGGGATTGAGGTCACGACCGTCGGGCGGCACCATCGGCAGGTTGCGCAGGAACGGATTCGACGTGAAGAGCAGGAACGCGCAGAAGCCCGCGAGCACCGCAAGCATCAGCCCCTGAAGCCGCGCCGTGAAGAGCCTGTCGGCGCACCGGACGAAGCCCGCCCCGGCCGTGCCGACCGCCATGAGCCAGATCCAGAGGAGCATCGAGCCTTCGTGCGAGCCCCAGAGGGCCGCGGCCTTGTAGGCGGGCGCGAGCTTGGTGTTGGAGTGATTTGCGACGTAGGCGACGGAGAAATCGTCGGTCAGGAAGGTCCAGACGAGCGCGGCCGTCGAAAGCGTGAGCATGAGCGCCGTCAGAAGAGACGCAGGGCGGCTGAAGCCCGCATAGAAGTCGTCGCCCCTTCGAATGCCGTAGAAGACCACGGCGGGTGCAAGGAGCGCCGTCATGGCGGCGATGATGAGCAGGAAGTGGCCGAGTTCGGGGATCACTTTGGATGTCCTGATGGTTGGTCTGGTCGGATGTATGCAGACTGGAATTTAACGCGCAAACCTGCACTGAGGCTTAAGACGGCTTCCGGGCCGAGGGCCTGCGAAACGCCCGTCGTGCCTGCCGTACAAACTGCAGCGGCACGACCGGCGATTCCTGTTCGTGACCCGGACGACCTTCTGCGGAGCTTATAGCCTGCGGACGGCGAGCGTCCTTGCGCAGATCGCGAAGAGCACCGCAATCCATGCGGCGAGAATGCCCGAGAGGACCGCAGCGGACGGCACCTCGAAGGAGAGGACACCGATCACGGACTGGTTGAGAAGCCTGAAGACGCTCGCGGGATTGGCGAGCATGAGGGCCGTCAATGTTCCGCGGCCGAGCACGTCCGCACCCGCAACCGTCACGACGAGAAGACCGAGGTCGTAGAGAAGCACGGCGACGAACCAGACGACGAGCAGAAGCGCGAGGGCCTGCGCCTTGTGACGAACCGAAAGGCTCACCCAGTAGGCGGCGAGCATGAAGAGGAGTCCGAGCGCCCACCCGCTCAGAACGAGCACGCAGAGAGACGAAAGCAACTCACCCATGCCGTAGGGCACCGGCAGGAAGGCCTGGATGAGCGGCAGGACCGCAAAGCCCAGCACGAGAACGAGAAGGAGCGCCGCACCCTGCCCGAGCGCCTTGCCTGCGAGCCACTGAAGGCGCGAGAGCGGATAAGTGAGCATCAGAAGAAGCGTGCCCGACTCCGCCTCGCCCACGAAGGCGTCGTAGGAGAGGAGCAGCGCGAGAAGCGGCAGCAGGAAGACCGTGAGGCTCAGGAGCGAGTTCATCACGGAAGGCAGCGGCTGGTACTGAAGCGTGCCGCCGATGGCGGCCGTGCCGAAGAAGACGGCCAGACCCAGAATCGCGAAGAGCGCGCTTCCGAAGACGAGCCAGCGGCTTCTCAAGCAGTCGCGGAACTCCTTGCCCGCCACGATGGAGACGGTGGCGAGGGCGCCGATGCGGGAGCCGGTGCCGATGGCGGATGAAGTGCTAGAAGTCATTACAGTTCCTCCACGGGCACGTCCAGAACGAAGTGCGCGAAGATCATGCCCAGATCCGCCTTGCGAAGCTGGAAGTCGTAGACGCCGTGCGCCTCGGTGAGGCGCCTGACGACGCGGGCGACGTCGCCCTCGGGAACGGCGAGACGCGTGCCGCGCACGTAGGGCGCGAGCTCGGGGTCGGCAAGCGCGTCGCCGCTGCCGACGTTCGTGATGAGCGCGGGCAGCGCGGCCTTGGCGCGCAGGTCCTCAAGCGTGCCGCTGCCGCGGCACTCGCCTGTGGCCAGAAGCAGCACCTGGTCGAGATAGGGTTCGACGAGCGCAAGCTCGTGCGTGCAGACGACGACGGCGCAGCCCGCGTCGCGAAGCGCGGAGAGCTCGCGGTACATGAGGGACGAGGCGGCGGGGTCGAGGCCCACGGTCGGCTCGTCGAGCATCAGAAGGCGCGGGCGGGTGAGAAGCGCCTGTGCAAGGCCGAGGCGCTGGCGCTGGCCCTTCGAGCACTGGCCGAGGCGCTGGCGCAGCACGACACCGAGCCCGAGCTCCTCGACGAGCTCGTCGATGCGCGGGCGCGCGACGCCCTTGAGGCCCGCGAAGTAGCGGAGATGCTCCTCGACGGTCATGGCGTCGTAGAAGCTCACGTTCTCGGGCAGGTAGCCCACGTCAAGGGGCGAGGCGCCCGGCGCACCGCCGAGCACCTCGAGCCTGCCCGAAGCGGGCTTGAGAAGGCCGAGGATCAGCTTGATGAGGGTCGACTTGCCTGCGCCGTTGTGACCGATGAGGCCGAGAAGCCTTCCCGGAGCGAGCTCGAAGCCGATCCTGTTGAGGACGGTCCTGTCGCCGCGGCGGAAGACGAGGTCGTCGCATGTGATGGCGTTCATTTGGCAGGCTCCTTGTTCTTCGCGTTGTCTGTCTTGATTTCGTGCACGTCGGGGCCGACGGGCGGGCGCACGAGCGGGTGGGAGTCGGTAACGCCCTTGCCGCGGTCGATTTCAAACTGGCTGGCGAGCCACCTGAGGAGCGCCGTCACGGGGCTGTCCATCAGGAAGCGGGCCTCGGGATAGATCCAGAAGATGCGGTCGAGGCTGTCGTTGGGCTGATAGGCGCGGTCGGAGATGCCGTCATGGTCGACGTCCCAACCGAGGTTCGTGCTCCAGTAGTTGCCGCGACCCTCGAAGCTCCACTCGAGCGGCGTCTCGCCCACGTAGCGGACCTGGATCTGATTGTCGACGAAGGCGTTGTCCCAGAGGACGTTGCCCTCGCCGCCCAGGGCGACGCCGATGCCGATGTCGCTTTCGGCGATCCAGTTGCGGGTTACGCGGCTCTTGCCGGGACCGTAGATGAAGATGCCCTTCCCTTCATTGTCGAGCGCCGCGCGTCCCTTGGAATTGTGCACGCCCTCGACGGTGTTCTCCTCGACGAGGCAGCCGTCGGCCACGTTGAGGAGGATGCCGAACTCGATGTTGCGCGAGCTGTAGCTCTTCGTGAGCGTCACGCGGTCGCTGCTCATGAGGGCGTAGCCGCCTCGCACGCCCACGGCGCGGTTGCCCGTGGCGGTGCAGTCGCGCGTGTACATGTAGTGGATGCCGTACTGGGCGCCCGTGAAGTAGTTGAAGTCGGACTTCGCGGCGTCGACGTTTTCGAGGTAGTAGCCGTCGCGCACGTTGCGAAGCGAATTGTGGTTGAGGCGCGCGTTCTTCACGTAGGAGAGGAAGATGCCGTCGCCGCGGTCGAGTACGTGGCGGGCCGCGTCGCCCTCAATCGTGCAGCCCTCGACCACGAGGGCGTTCATGCGGTCGGCCCTGACGCCGAAGCCCGGGCCCTGAAGCGTGAGGTTGACGAGCTCGGTGCCGTCGGCGCCGTCGCCCACCATCACGCCCGCGTCGCGCGCATAGAGGTCGCCCCCGTAGTTGCGCACGGTGAGGTTCTCGATCCTGACCTTCGGGACGCGGACGATGAAGCCCGAGCCCCGACCGCCCGCGTCGATGACGGCGCCCTGCTCGCCCCGCACGGTGACGCGCGAGAAGATTTCGAGCGGAGCCTCGAGTTCGTAGACGCCCTTCTTGATCACGATCTCGTCGCCGTCCTCGGCCTCGATGACGGCGTCGTCAAGCTCGGCGAAGTCGGAGACCTCGAAGGTGCGCGCCTG
The DNA here is from genome assembly GCF_001578585.1 of Sutterella sp. KLE1602. Classification (NCBI taxonomy): domain Bacteria; kingdom Pseudomonadati; phylum Pseudomonadota; class Betaproteobacteria; order Burkholderiales; family Sutterellaceae; genus Sutterella; species Sutterella sp. KLE1602. The sequence continues at coordinate 15,690 of NZ_KQ968491.1, read as the reverse complement.
CGCCCCGAGGGCGAGGCCCGAGAGGGCCGTGCAAAGGAGAAGCCGCGCAAATGCGTTCATGCCGGGCTTCCTCAGTCAAGGCGCTTGAGGGTGATTTCCTCGTACTTGTAGACCTGGCCGCCCCACTTTGCGATGAAGGCGTCGGCCCTGGACTTTTCGGTGAAGGCGACGGGTTCGTCCCCCATCACGCCCTCGCGGCCGTGGCCGTAGACGTACATGGCGGAAGCCGCGGGCACGAGCGCGTCGTCGGCGGGCGTCTCCCAGGAGGTCTTGCCGAGGTCGTGGATGAAGAAGGCGAGAAGCCTGCGCTGGTTCTCGGGCTGGAGCGCGTAGGTGAAGGCGTCGCGACCGCTGCAGAACATGAGCGGTGTGTCTTCTGCGCCCTTGATGATGATCTGGGCCTTGGGGCCCTCGTAGTGTGCAAGGACCATGCCGCAGAGATGGCAGCGGTCGTGCTTGGTGAAGGGGACGGGCGAGTAGGTCTTCTTCGAGGCCTCATCGCCGCATCCTGCAAGCAGGACGGCCGCGAGAGCCGCAGCGCAGGCGGCCGCGGCGGTCTTCAACATCTTCTTCTGCATCGTCATTGCACGCTCCTCATATGGTTGGCGGAAAGCTTCGGGGAAAAATCCAATCGTACGACGTTCTCGAACGATGCGTTCGAAAATGCGGACGGGTCTCCTGATAAAAAAACGGCCCGTTGACGGGCTCGGGGGAATTCTCGTTTTTTTCTCAGCCATCTGCCCCGCCGTTGCCGGCGGGGCGGATGGTTGATTGGTCGCGTGCTTTCACACGCTTCGGTTCAGATGACCGCGAGGGACATTAGAGACCGAAGATCTGACCGGCGTACAGGATGAAGTGACGCAGGCAGAGCATGCCGACGACGCTGCAGAGACCGGCGAGGTAGAAGCTCGCGGTGCTCTTGACGAAGTTCAGCAGCACGGGCAGCACGAAGCCGACGCCGACGACACCGACCCAGAACACGGTGGACCAGGTACCCGAGACAAAGGCCTCGACGGCAGCCTGAGCAGCGGCGTTGCCGGAGATCAGGGAGACCGCGATCATGAAGATGCAGAGCGCTTCGGCGGCCATGATCGGCCATTCGGCGCCGTGCAGGAGCTTCATGTCGGCACTGTGTTCTTCTTCGCCGAAGCAGCCGACGGCGACGAGCTTGGCAGCAGCGGCACCGGCGGACAGACCCGAGGCGATGAATAGCGCCGGGAGCACAGCCGTGTTGATGAGCGGGAAGCGGATCAGGGCGGAGATCAGGAAGCCGGTGTACGCGCAGATCGTGATTGCGAGAATCAGGACGATCCACTGAAGCGCACCGCGGATGCCGTCAAAGGCGCCGATGATGCCGTCGAGCCAGGCCAGCGCGCCGCAGCCCTTCACTTCCTTGCGGAAGGCGACGAGCATGAGCACGAAGACGAGCGGGATATAGAACAGAAGCGCTATAACACCGAGGCTCATCACGGAGGTCAGGTTGTAGTAGATGAGAATGCGCCAGAATACCAGCGGATTCGTCAAGTCGGCCACGAGGCAGATCATGCCGAGCACGATGGTGACAAAGCCGACGAGCGTCGCGGCCTTGAGAACCGGCGTGTTCTCCGCAACCTGGTTGCGGTAGCGGTTAAGCATGAGCGCCACAGCCACGGCGCCGCCCGAGATGCCTGCGAGGAACAGGTACACGGCGATCGGCCACGGCCAGGCGATCCCTTGGCTCAGACCAAGTGTAAAGTTCATGGCGATGTCCATCTTTACACTCCTTGCTTAACAATGGGGATGTAACGCAGGCTGGGCTCCGTGCCGAGTTCCGGGCGGATGCGCACGGAATCCTTGACGGCGAGCAGCTTGTTGATGTACGAGTTCGGATCGTTGAGGTCACCGAACACGAGGGCGTCGTACTTGCAGGCTTCCACGCATGCAGGCTGCTGACCCTTTTCGAGTCGCGTGTGCAGGCAGAAGTCGCAGTTGTCGGCGACCTTCGTCTCCTCATTGATGAAACGCGCGTTGTACGGGCAGGCGACGATGCAGTACTTGCAGCCGACGCACTTGTCGGCGTACATCGTCACGATGCCGGTCTTCGGGTCGCGATGGGCGGCGCCCGTCGGGCAGACCGTGACGCACGGGGCGTCAGAGCACTGCTGGCAGGACACGCGCACGTAGCGGCGGTCGGCGGCATAGCCGCGCTTGCCTTCGATTTTGTCGTCCTGCAACTCGAGCAACAGACGAGTCACTCCCTTGGGAAGCTTGTTCGTTTCGTTGCAGGCGATTCTGCAGTCGCGGCAGCCAACGCACTTGTTCTGGTCGAAGACCATACCATAGTGAGGCGTACCGGGCTGACGGACCTGGCTGGAGCCGCATCCGCCGAGGGACACGAGGACCAGGGAGCCAGCACCGGCGCCAGCGAGAAATTTTCTCCTGTCGATCTTTTCGCTCACGATGTTCTCCAATGACAGACCTCCCGGGGTTAGGAGAATCTGTCGGTTAAATTGCTTACCGAGTCATCCTGGCTTCGGCTTTGGCAATCGCAGTCTTGAGGGCGCGCTCCTTGTCGGGAGCCGCTCCCGCATCCAGAAGCATCCGCCAATGGCCAACCGCTTCGGCGTATCTGCCGTTGAGGAAGGCGTCCTGACCGAGGAGCATCCTGGTGCGGACCTCAAGGGGGTTCATGTCGAACACCCGCCCGACGGCGGCCTGCGTCTCGGGGGCGAACTGCCTGCCGTCGCGATAGTACTGGGCGAAGACCTTGATGCCCAGCAGCTCGGGAGTTTCTCCCGCGATGCTGATGCTGCGGTCAATCGCCGAGACTGCATCCTCGTACCGGCCCACTTCGAGCGAGACCAGTGCGAGCTGCTGCTGAGCGTATGCGCTGTCGGGGGTCATTTGGACCAGACGGCGCGCATCCGTCAGCTTCGCGGCGAGCAGATAGTCGACGTCGTGGTCGACCTCTGCCTTGTCCCAGTCGCTCCAGCGTCCAAGCGTTGCATAGACGCCGAGGCTTGAGACGAGCAGCACGCCTGCGAAACCGGCGAGGAACACGCTCTTGCCTGCGGCGGCCGGACCACGGGTCCGCATCCGGTAGCCTGCAAGAACCGCACCTGCGAGGAGGGCGGCGCCTGCGAAGAGGGCTGCGAGCATGTTCATCACGCGTTCTCCATGCGATTGCGAAGAATCATCCTCACTTGTGGGGATTCATCTTCTCCATCATTTCCTTGGACATGCCGCCGGACATGCCGGGCATGCCGAAGCTCTGCTGATGAGCACCAACCTTTTCGACCTTGACGAGCTGGAGGTCGAAGACGAGGGCGGATTCGGGAGGAATCTGACCTGCGCCGTCATGACCGTAGGCAAGCTCGGCCGGAACCGTGAAGCGGTAGCGGGAGCCCGGGGTCATGAGGGCGACGCCTTCGGCGAGGCCCGGAATCACGGACATCATCACAAAGCGGGCCGGTTCCTTCGTCTGCCAGGTGTTTTCAAACTCCTTGCCGTCGATGAAGGATCCGACGTAATTGACGGTAACCACATCCTCCACGCGGGGCTTGTCGCCCTTGCCTTCGGTCAGGACTTCGTACTGCAGGCCGGACTTGGTCGTGACAACGCCCTTCTTCTTGGCGTTTTCAGCGAGGTAAGCCTTGGACTTCTCGGAATTGGCCTTGGCGACCTTTTCCAGGTGAGCCTCTTCGAGCTTGTTGAGCTGTTCGGCGCGCACGTTGAGGATCTTCAGCATGTCGTCGTCGGAAAGCTCGGTCTTGCCCTTGAGAGCATCGTTGAAGCCCTGGACGACCGCAGCCATGTCGACTTCGGCGCCCAGTTCGGTCTGGCGATAGACCTGCCCGGCAATGACGTTGCCGAGCGTAGCACCCATACTGTAAGACTCCTTCTGGATCTGCGTCTGCGGAGCCTGTGCAAATGCCACGGAGCTCACGGTCAGCGCAAGCGAGGCAGAGAGAATGACTTTTTTCAGGGTAAACATAATTTTCTCAATTGAATGTCTGTGTGAATTACCGTCCCGCCCTGAGGCGAGGCACGCATCTTACGGAAGCTCGATCGGCCGGTTTGAACGACGCCAGCCGACGATGCCCTCGGGCATCTGACGAACATCCGTATAACCAAGCTTCATGACTTCGCGCGCTGCCATCTCGCTGCTCGTGCAGAGCGGGTTGACGCAATAGAACACGAGCGTGGTGCTCTTGTCCTCGGGGAGCAGCTTCTTCCAATCCTTCACGTTGAAGAAGATCGCGCCGGGGATGTAACCCTGGGCCCAGATCTCCAACTCGTTGGCATCGTAGAACTGCACGCCTTCCTCGAAAAGCATTTCAGCTTCCCGAAGCGAAATCTGATTGAGAACTTCGTCATAGACGGGGGCCGGCTCGATCGGACCGTCGGCACCGGCCATGGCGGCCGATGCGCTGATGGCCATGATCAAACCCATGACCGACCGTTTCAGATGCGCTTTCATAATTCCTTCTTGGTCTTTCCCCCGGACCTCATGAGAGGCCCGGGGATTTAAGGCTGGAAGCAAACGTGACTTCCAAACTTACTTGGCGGCAGCCTGGTCGATGATCGACTGGGCCTTGTCAAGGTAAGCCTGAGCGGTTTCAGCACGCTGCTTCAGGTACTTCGGAGCGTGGACACCCCAGGAGCCGTCCTTCTCGATTTCCTTCGTGATGTCCTTCGACTTGTCGAGGAGCATCAGGACTTCGGTCTTGGCGGTGGCGTCGAGCTTCGTGACTTCAAGAAGCTTCACGATGCGTTCCTGAGCGCCGACGGCAGCCTTGTAGCCGTCCTTGACCGGGGTCTGCCATTCCATGACGTCGTCATAGGCCTGCTTCTGATCGGAGTACTGGAGACCCTTTTCAAGTTCAGACATGAAGACGGAGTGGCAGCCCTTGTTTTCCGTAACGGCAACTTCAGCGTTGGCCGTACGGGCGCAGGACCACATAAGGTCGAGGTAGCCGTGGCCTTCCTCGTCCTTGGCAATGCGCCAGCCCTTGGAGTTGGAGGCGCGGGACTGACCTTCGGCCGGGTTCATCATCTTGGCGGTCGGGTCGACCTTGATGTTGAACACGTGCGAACGGCGGACGGCGTCGAAGCCGGCCATGTCCGGACGCTGGATGGCCGTGAAGTTTTCACAGGACATCGTGAACGGCATATGGCAGTCGATGCAGTCCATCTTCTTGTGGGTGTCGGTCTGGGCGACGACATCAGCCTGTTCCTTATGGCAGTCCTGGCAGGTCTGCTTGATGGCCGGCTTGGTGTAGTAGTCCTTCCAGTCGTTGCTGGTGACTTCATGCGGGTCGTGGCAGGTAACGCAGCGCATGCCCTTTTCATAATGCTTGGACATCATGAGCTGGGAGCCTTCCGTACCGCAGGACGGGCAGGAGGACTTCGTCTTGACGTTGAAGCCGTTTTCGATCTTGCCCTGACCGGCTTCCGTGTTCACGTCTTCCGGGATGAAGTTGGAGCGCTGGTGGCAGCGTTCGCAGTTCGTCTGGAAGCCGTTGGACTCGGCACCAACAAGGTGGCCGCCGGCGCCGTGGCATTCTTCACAAGCAATACCCTTGGAGATGGTGTGCTTCTGGAGTTCCTTCGGGTTGCCGAGAGCGGCGAAGAATTCCTTCTTGTCCTTAAAGTCGAACTTGAAGGCGTGGCAGACTTCGCAGTAGGAGGAAGCCGGCTGGAAGAGGAATTCCTTTTCGTACTTGGAACCGTAGGAGGTCATGCCCCACTGGTGGGAGCCGGACGCACCGAAGTCTTCCATCTTGGTCGGGAAGTCGGGGATCACCTTGGCGATTTCAGCGCAGCGTTCCGGGGAGAGCCAGGAAGCCCAGCCGCGGGAGAACTGGTTGCCGCCGGCGACGAGCGTACCCGTACCGTCGCGGAGGAGACCGTCACGGATGTGGTAGGAACCGCGGACGAGCCAGCCGTCGACGTAGCCGTACTTCGTGCGCGGCGTACCGATCGTGGCGTAGATGACATCCGGCGTGATGCCGTCGGGAAGGATCGAAGCGTCGGAGCCGTACAGCTTCTTCTTCAGGTCGTTGTCGACTTCCGGATGTTCGCCCGGGAAGCGGACCGTCTGAGCATGACGGGAGCGCTTCCACTTCTGGTACTGGACCGCGTGGCATTCGCCGCAACGTTCCGGACCCACGAACTTGTTCGGGTAGTCGAGAATGGACTTGGCAGCGAGACGGTACTGGGAAGCGGACGGCTTGGCGCCGGCGGCCTTCGTGTACTTCTGGGCATTGCCTTCACCGAGGAATTCGGAACCGCGCGTGGACACCTTGTAGACGCCCTTGATGCGGCCTTCGGCTGCGTACTTGAAAACGGGGTGGTTTTCGAAGAGGAAGTCGAAGAGTTCCTTTTCCTGGACGATGTAGTCCTGCAGCGTCTTGACGCCCTTCGTGGCTTCGTCGCCGTCCGGGTTCGCGTAAATCGGCTGCGTGAGCGCGTTCACATTCTTGTTACCGACACCCGGGGCGTCCGCAGCAACAGCCTGAGCGGCCAGAGCCATGGCGACCGAGCAAAACAGGACGGAAGCCGCTGCTTTTCTGGTAGTGGATTGCATAGTTTTATCTCCTAATGTCTGTCTTCTCCGTTCCCCAGATCGGAAAAGGCATCATCGCGTGAAGAAGAGGCCGTCGTCTTCAGCGCGACGAGCAACATCGATTTTTGGTTGTCTTCCCTTTCCGATCTGAGAATCGGGCGGGGATTGTTATCCCTTCCCCGGGAAACGAGGAGAGGCAATGGGGTCAATGCGGTCCCGAAGAACCGCAACGGTATGATGCATCAGTCGATTTGCTTAGGTAATTCTGAAAATGCCCTGTTTCGCATCTCAGTTGACCTAGATCAATCAGGGGCAAGCAAACCCTGACACGGCCACCATAACACCACAAAAACAACTGTCCCACAGGCATTTTGAAAAATCAATGGTACTGGGAAATCCTTTTCCCGTCCCTTTTCACCCCTCTCTGAGGAACTACCTCTTTAGGAGTATTCGACGCCAAATCCCTAAGGTTTGGCGAGGTTCCGTTTCACTTATCGGAACGCATGGTTTCGCAAAACGGCGTCTCTACTCGCTAGCCCCTAGTTTTCACTTAGCCATTTACATTTGCTTAAACCCATCGTTCGATCTTTCCGAACATAGCGAAAGGGGGATATGTCGACCTGCAAAAACCGCCGTTTCGATTGCGATCCTCTATGACTAAGATCTCTCGATTTATTTTTCCAATCGCACAAAACGGCTTATCTTAAGGTCCGAACGTCGTGTTCGGATTCATTGAAACAGCGCCCGCGCACCTTCTCTTCGCCTGAAAGAGTGCCGTTTTTTTCGATTCGGCACGAATTTTCCCGCACTCGGGCGAAGGCTCGAGCCGCTTTGCCGGGGCGCGAATCTTAAGGTTGTAAAACGCTCCCTGAAGCCCTCCTGAACAGTTGTTCATGGTGATGCATGAAGGCGGCCTGCATTCATCAGCATGGCCCTCGATCCGGTCCGACGAAGGCGGGCATCCCGGTTTCGTTCAGTTTTGCAGAACCGCCGGACACATGCGGAAATGGTTTTTCACGGGCACAAAAAAAGGACGGAGACCGCGGAGGTGTCCGTCCTTTTCATTCAGAAGACAGGCCTGAGGCTCAGACCCTCTTCATGCTGCAGGGGCCTGCCTCAGGCGGCGAGGGAGCCCTTTTCGCCCTTGCGGCCGACCATGGCGAGCGCAGCGAGCAGAGCGAGCTGCGGGCCGAGGTGCATGTCGGTCGAGTCGAAGTATTCCTTGAGGCTGTGTTCGAGGAAGGTCTCGCCGCCCGTGCCAACGCAGATGGCCGGGATGTTGAGGGACATCGGCTGGTTGGCGTCGGTGGAGCTGCACTTGACGTGGCGGGCTTCGATGCCGAGGGCGTCAAGGGCGCCGAGGGCGGCCTGGACCGCCGGGCAGTCGGCGGGACGCATGCCGGCGGGACGATTGCCGATCTGGGTCTTCACGAGCTTGAGCTGGTGGGCTTCGTCGGCCTTGGGCCAGTGGGCGTTTTCAATGCGGACAGCCTCTTCGAAGGCGGCGAGCACCTTGGCTTCGAGCGCTTCGAGGGTCGGCAGGTCGACGCTGCGCATGTCGACGTCGACTTCGCAGCGCGCGGCGATCGTATTGACGGTCGTGCCGCCCTTGATCGTGCCGATCGTGTAGGTGGTCTTAGGATCCTCAGGCAGGTCAAGGTCGGCAATCATCGCGCCGGCGCGGCACATCGCGTGGATGGCGGAGGGCACGTGGCCGTAGTCGAGGTAGGAGTGGCCGCCTTCGCCCTCGATGGCAAGACGCCAGCGATGAGCGCCCGTGGCGCCGTTCTGAACCGTGAAGACGTCGGCCATGTCGAGGGCCATGAAGCCGTCGATCTTACGGGAGCCGTCGAAGAGGGCCTTGGCGCCGCGGATGTCGCCGTTGCCTTCCTCGCCGACCGTGCCGACGAAGAGGATGTCACCGTCCGTCTCGATGCCGGCCTTTTCAAGGGCGCGGAGCACCTGAAGCATGGAACGGAGGCCGGAGGCGTTGTCGCCGATGCCGGGACCGTAGTAGAGATGACCTTCCTTGCGGACCTTGAGGTTCGTACCGGCCGGGAAGACCGTGTCAAGGTGGGCGGCGATGGCGAGCACGGGGCCCGAGCCCGTGCCCGGACGACGGCCGACGACGTTGCCGCTAGGATCGATCACGACGTCGGTCAGACCGTATTCCTTCAGAAGACGGGCGATTTCCTCGCCGCGGACGCCTTCGGCAAACGTGGGGGATTCAATCTCGGAAATGTGAATCTGCTCCTCCATCGCGCGGTCCGCTTCATCCACACAGACCTGCAGGGCGGTCTTCACGCGGTCGTCGCCGCACAGGTCGGCAAGGCGGGCCTTCATTGCTTCGGAAAGCGTCGGTTTCATGTCTGTCTCCTTATGGTTTCAAGTCGGGTTGCGCCCTGCGGGACAATCGTTGGTGGATATCCGCAGGGCGGCAATCCGGAAATTTTACCCATCCGTACCGAAATTTCGCCATCCTCCCAAACCCTATGGCCAAGCGGGTTTTACCCGACAGCCAGCGCCTCCCGCCAGGTCATCTCAAGATCAGCGAGCCGCAGGCGCGCGTTCGCGGGACTCGTCGAGGGAAGCGCGAGAACGCGAAGGTCGGGCCGCTCCAAGAGCGCCTCCCGCTGCGCATGCCGCCTCCAGACCACCGCACTCTTTGAGCCGTTGAGAACCACCGTCCCGATCGTCGGATGCGACTTCAGAAGACCCGCCACGTCGTTGGGCGTCATGTTCCGGATGCTGCTGTCGAGGCTTCCCGCCCGCTCGCACGAGCCGATCGTGTCCCAGAGCGCAACGCCCGACCGCCTGAGTCCTTCGAGCCTCTCCTCATAGTCGGGAGACGAGAGACGAGCCGTCTCCTCCGGAAACAGCAGCGCCATCAGCGGCCAGAAGCGGTTGGCGGGATGCGCGTAGTACTGTGCTGCGGCGAGCGACGCCGCTCCCGGCATGCTACCGAGAATCAGGATGAGGGGCGCCTCGCCCACGACGGGCGCGAGTCCCGTGAGCACGACGGCGCCCTCCTCGTCCGCTCCCGTCGTCTTTTCGTTTTTCCTTTCTCTCATGGACCTTCCCCCCGACAAAAATGTTCTCCGACACAGGCATCGATCCTTATATATAAATGTCGCCCCGTGCCGGATTTGACTTTGGACAGCTTCCCTAGGACAACCTCTCTAGTCCGAAAGGAGTGCTTGCAATTTTTTCTGCGGCATGCTCGCTTTTCTTGCCTTTCGATGTGCTATTATCGCCGCGCCTGCTTCTCCGACGCCCGCTCCACAAACCGATCGGCCGGCCTCGGGAAGACGCACACACGCATTTCAAAACCACTACAAACCGAGGTTTTTACATCATGATGAAGAAGCTTATCGTCGTCGCCGCTGCCGCTCTCGTCGCCGCCGGCGCCCAGGCCGCCTCCTACAAGGACGGTTCCTACACGGGCGAAGGCAAGGGCCGCGAATCCCAGATCCAGGTCCAGGTCGACGTCGCCGGCGGCAAGATCGCCGCTGTCAAGGTTCTCAAGCACGGCGAGACCGACATGATCATCGCTGCTCCGATCGAAACGATGATTCCGGAAATCGTCGCCAAGAACGGTGTTGAAGGCGTTGAAAGCGTCGGCGGCGCCACGATGTCCTCCGACGGCATCAAGGCCGCCGTTCAGGACGCCCTCGCCAAGGCCAAGTAATCTTCTTCGCCCGAAGCAAGGGTTCTGAAGGAAGGCTCTTCCTTCAATGAAGCCTTACGAGAGGGAGGTTCGCACTGCGGACCTCCCTCTTTTTTTATTTTGCAAACGCCTTCTCCACACGCGAATCGCACGTCCGTGCCCTTCGCGCATCTTTTTTGACGCCTCCCTGACTATCCGCAGGACCACTAAGGCGTTTGTCGGATCTCTCCGGCCCGATTCCGCGTGACAATGGACCTTACGCCGCTTGAAAAAGACGGCATCGAACCCGCACAACCCCTGCAGAAAAAAGAAAAGGATTTCATCATGCAGCCGAACTACTCCGTCAGCCTCCCGCACTATTCCGTCGGTCCCGAAGCCTACAGCCTTGTTGGCGACATCATTCGACCCTACGGCACCCGCGTTGCGGTCGTCGGCGGCGAAACGGCCATGACGAAGGCCAATCCCTCCCTTCTGCCCGCGCTCGAGGCGGCCGGCCTCACCGTCACGGACGTCCACGTCTACGGTCATGACTCCACGGTCGCCAACGTCGAGGCGATCAAGGCCCGCTCCGGCGTCAGGAATGCCGACGTGATCCTCGCCGTGGGCGGCGGCCGCTGCTGCGACGCCGTCAAGACTGCGGCCGACATGATGGGCAAGCCCGTCATGACCTGCCCGACCGTCGCCTCCAACTGCGCGCCGGTCTCCGCCATCGCCGTGCTCTACAAGGAGGACGGCTCTCTGCACGGCTACCACTTCGGCAAGGCCTGCCCCGCCCACTGCTTCATCAACACGTCCGTCATCATGGACAGCCCCGAGCCCCTCTTCTGGGCGGGCCTCGGCGACGCGCTCTCCAAGCAGATCGAAGTGCTCTACTGCACGCGCGGCAAGCACCTCTTCCACACACCGCTCCTCGGCGCCCAGCTCGCATGCGCCTGCCAAGAGCCGCTCCTGCAGTTCGGCCGTCAGGCCCTCGACGACTTCCGCGCCAAGACCATGTCCGACGCCTTCACCGAATGCGTGCTCGACATCATCGTCTCGACGGGCGTCGTCTCCAACCTCGTGACGCACACCGAGTACTACTACAACTCGTCCCTCGCCCACTGCTTCTACAACGCCTCGATGGTCCTTCCGTCCGCCCACGCGCATCTGCACGGCGAAGTCGTCTCCTTCGGCAACCTGGTGCTCCTCGCCTATGACGGCCAGGACGAACTCCTCGAACGCTTCCTCGACTTCAACACCAGCATCGGCCTGCCCGTCACGCTCGCCCAGGTCGGCATCACCACCGACGAGCAGCTCATGAAGCTTGTCAGCGCCGCCGAACACATCAAGGAATGGTCCACGGGTCCCGAACCCGCCGTGCGCGAACAGTTCGTCGCCGCCATCCGCAAGGTCGACACCCTCGGCGCCGCACGCCTTGCCGCCGCGGCCTAATTGCCCTGAAATTCAGACCTGAAAGGGACGGCGTCCTGCCCGGACGCCGTCCCTTTTTTCGCGCCGTCAACAAACGCTTGCAAAGCCGCCGCTCTCCCGAAGGACGTCCTGCGCTACAGTTGTCGCTCGTCCAACCCGACCGGAATGCCGCCATGCTCAGCCTCATCGTCGAGCGCGCCCTTCGAGGAGAAGCCTCTCCGCGCGCCGACCTCGACTTTCTTGAAGACAGCCCCGCCCTCGACGAACTCGTCGAGGCCGCGCACCTCGTGACGACGAAGTGCGCCTCCCGCGTCTTCAACTTCTGCACGATCGTCAACGCCAAGTCGGGCAGATGCGCCGAAGACTGCCGCTGGTGTTCGCAATCCTCAAAATGGACCACGAATGCCCCCGTCTTTCCCATCGTGCCCGCAACACGAGGCGAATCCGCCGCCGCGCGGGCCCTCGAACACGGCATCCGCAGGCTCTCCTTCGTGACCTCCGGCAGAAAACTCTCCGCACGGGAGCTGCGTGAAATCCGCCCCGTCGTCGAAGCCGCCGCCTCCACGGGACTTGAAGTCTGCGCCTCAATGGGCCTTCTCACCGAACCCGAACTCACAGGCCTGCGGGAGGCGGGACTCGTGCGCTACCACTGCAACCTCGAGACGGGCCCCGACTTTTTCCCCAAGGTCTGCACCACGCACACCCAGACCGACAAGATCCGCACGCTTGAGGCCGCCCGCCGCGCCGGACTCGAACTCTGCTCGGGCGGACTCTTCGGCATGGGCGAGACCATGGCGGACCGCATCGACCTCGCCTGCGGGCTGCGCCGCCTCGAGATCCCCTCGATTCCGCTCAACTTCCTCATCCCGATTCCCGGCACGCCGCTTGCGGACCGTCCTCCCATGACGCACGATGAAGTCGTCCGAACCGTCGCCGTCTTCCGTCTCGTCAATCCGTCCGCATGCCTCAGGTTCGCGGGCGGCAGGCAGAACCTCGCGCCCGAAACCGCCCGCGCCGCACTGCGCGCAGGCATCAACGGCGCCATCACTGGCGACCTGCTCACAACACCGGGCAGCTCCGTCGAGGAGGAGCGCCGCCTCGTCCTCGAGGCAGGCTACAGCCTCTAGCTTCCGAAACCCGGTTCCCAAAAGAAGCTCTCCATAAGGAAAGGGCGCGGCCTTCGCCGCGCCCTTTCCCGAATCCATCCCACAAAAAACACAAAAGGCGCCTCTCTCTCCTGACGCCTTTCGGTTGCCGCCCGCCACATTCATGCGGGCCACGGGGCTTCCGCCCCATCTGCTCTTCTTTATTTAAGAAGCATGTCGGTGCCGACTTCGCACACGCCGCCGATGCACCAGCCCATTCCGTTGAGCACGAGGGCAAGCAGAATGAGGAAGATGATGAAGAGGAATATCTGGGCCCAGCCGTTCTTCTTCCTGTCATTGTTCGCACGCATTGAGAACCTCCGTTTTCACAGTCTTTCCCTTGGGTTCGTTTTCATGTTATCGCTCTGTCAAGCATTCGAATATTGGGAATCCTACCCATTGCGGCACAGGCGTCCGCAAGAAAACCCGATAATTATTATCATTGCGCAATAGAAAACAAATCAACAAGCGTTCAGCATTTCCGCCTCGTCCCCACACTGCGGACCTTCCGCCCGTTCCACTGAACAAGCGTTCACAAAATCTCCCTGCGAATCCGTATCAGACGCCCCGCAGCACGAAATCCGGAGAACAGTCATAGGCGCGCCGACCGTCATGCATTCGTCATTCGTCCGCCGTCGTTTCGTCATGAAGCCTCTCGATAATGCCTCTCATCCTTGACTGAACAAACGACCGTTGAAGATCATGAAAAGACAAGTCAATGCCTGCCGGCTGCTCACGCCCGGCCCCGTCTCCATTGAAGCATCCGTCCTCGAGGCCATGACCTGCTGTCCGTCTCCCGCTGATGCCGCATTCATCTCGATGATGGAGGACGTGCGCAGTCGTCTCCTGCGTGTCGCGGGCATGCGTCCCGCCGAATACGCCGCTGTCCTGATGGCGGGTCCCTGCGCCTTCGCGCTCGAAGCTGCGCTCACGACGCTCATCCCTGAGGAGAGCCGTGTGCTCGTCGTCTGCAACGGCGCCCACGCTGAAGCCGCCTGCCGCATGCTCGCGCGTGCGGACATTGCGTTCGAGAAGCTCGAGACGGGATTCGAACAGGCTGCGGGCGCGGCCGAGATCGCCATGCTTCTCGACGAACGTCCCGACATCACGCACGTCGCCGTCGTCCACGTCGACGCCGTCTCGGGACTCAGGAACGACCTCGGGGAAATCGGCCGTGCCGTCCGGGCGGAGGGCAGGACGTTCATCGTCGACGCAGGCGTCTCCTTCGGCGCCACAAGCATCGACGCGGAAGCGCTCGGCATCGACGTGCTCCTCTCGGTCGCGGACTGTGGCCTCAAAGGCGTATCCGGCCTCTCCTTCGTGCTGGCCCGCCGCAACATTCTCGAGTCGTCCGAAGGACGGGCGCGCAGCGTCTCGCTCGACCTCTTCGAAGGCCTGCGCAGGCAGGAAGCCGGCATCGAAAACTCCCTGCCGCCTCAGGCCGTCTCCGCCCTGCATGCCGCGCTGGACGCTCTCGACAAGGAGGGCGGCTCCGCCGTGCGCGAGACGTCCTGTCGCGCGGCTGCCGAAAAGCTCGCCGCCGGCATGATCAGACTCGGCTTCGAGCCCTGTCTCGAGGAGGATGCGCGCAGCCCGCACGTACTCTCCTTCCTTCATCCTTCCGACACGTTCTCGTTCGAGCATCTGCAGTGCGTGCTCAGGGCCGCAGGCTGGCTCATTGCGTCCGCCGCCATTGAAAACCGGTCCGTCGTCAGCCTCTCGACGCTCTCGGGCATCGACGACACGGAAGCCGACCGCCTGCTCGCCGTTTTCCACGAATACCTTGAGTCGCTCTGCGACTGCAGCACGAAATAATAGGTGCGTCAGGCCTTCATCTCTTGAAAAAGACGTGACAAGGGGCGGGGCCGCCGGGAACCGCCCCTTTCGCATCTCAATCGATTCATCCAGCGCCGCCTACTTGGAATGGCGCCAGCGGAATTCCTCCATCATGAAGGCTTCGAGCGCTCCGCGCCAGGCCTTTCTCAATCCACAGGCGGGCGAATCAGCCAGAAGCTCGGCGGGCGTTGCGCGACGAATGCGGCTCTCGAAAATCCTAAGCGTGACGCCCGCACGTTCGCACGCCGCCTTCACCTCGTCTGCAAAGCCTTCCTTCGCCAGATCCCTGATGCACCAGCAGAGCGTGACGGGACCGTGCGGCGTCTTCGCCGCAGCCTCGAGCCAGGCCATGAAGGGCGCGATGCCGCCCGCCACCCAGGTCTGCGGCCTGTCGTCAAGGACGAGACGGAAGGCGCCCCACGGGCCCTCGAGCCTGACGGTCATCCCCTTCGGAACGTTCGGAACGACCTCGCCCGTATAGTCGCCAAGCCTGAGGGTCAGAAGCATGATCCTTCCCTTGTCGATACCCGCCACCGAGAACGGATGAAGCGGCTCTCCCTCGGTCGCGGCAAAGACGAACTGACCGGGAAGAACACGTCTGGAAAGCGGCGTCTCGACCACCCACTTGGTGGTGGCGCCCTCGCACGCCGTCTCGACGATCGTGCCTTCTTCGCGAAGCTTCGCGCCGGGACCTCTGAAGAGCAGGATCAGGGCGGCGACGCTGCCCGCAACCGTGATGATGAGGTTGAGCCAGTCGAAAGACATCATGAAGTCGGTCGTGTCCATCAGGCGCACGCAGTGCAGCGTGAGACCGAGAAAGACGATCGAGAGCACCTGGTGGAACTTGAGCCAGTGCGTGTAGCGAAGCGTCCGCACGACAGCCAGAAGGCAGAGGACGAGCATCGCCTAGGTAAGCCACTCGACCGAGGTGTTGGCGATGGGCCTGAGCGAATTCCAGAGTCCTTCCCAGAAGCCGGGATCAGCCGCATGCACGACCTTGCCGGGCTTGGGCAGGTTGAAGAGCGCCAGCACGGGCGAAAAGATCGTCTTCCTAAACAACCTCACCACTGAAGTGGGAGGGTTTC